>JAWWBV010000014.1:0-18658 GCA_033720795.1 Halomonas sp.
CGTAAGGAACCCTTCACTACGATGTCGGTCGAGCGCGGTTAACGGAGTCAAGCGTAGCACTCGCCAAATATTGTTGGACAGAAATAAAGGTGCTCGCTCAGCGGTTTTGATTTGTCATTTGATATGCGTCAATAAAACTCGATGGGGTCGGGGAGACGTTCGTGGTGCGCCGGGAGGCGGTCCCGCAACGCTCTGCTCGAGGCCGCTCATGGCGGGACTGGGGGGCCGGTTCGGGGGCTTCTGGAAAGCGTGGCGTCCCTCGTCGGCATGACATGGCGCATGAACGAGAGCGAGCGAACGTTATAGTGCCAAGAGGGGGATGGCTAAAGTAGGCCACTTGGGAAACTTGATCTGGCGCAGTGAATGGTACCTTTAATTTTCGATCGTTCCCGAATATTGAGAATGTCGAGTTGTCATTAAGATAACGATGCGTTAGCTGAACTAGGTTGTTGGTGAGTCTTTCCAGATGAATAGAATAATAGTGAACAGAAAAGTCGCGCGGTGAGTCGAGCATGCCAGGGAAGGGGTGTTAATACATTCATGATTCATTAAGCGAGTGTTGATTCAGTTCGCCGACGCTCCCGAGTCCCGTCGAGGAAAGGCCGCTGGTGGGCAAGGGCATGAGAGGCGGGGAGGGTGCGTCGCCCATCGAGCCAGGGGGACCAAGAGGCGAGGTCGATCGAGGGCGCTGGCTCGTGCTGGCCGGGATGGGGTGGCGGGGTGCGCCGACGACTGGGCGGCCCCGCCGGAGCCTCAGGCGGCGGTGATGCGGTGGTACTTCTCCATCAGCTCGTCACGGCTCTCGGCGCGCTCCGGGTCGAGGGGGATGCAGTCCACCGGGCAGACCTGCTGGCACTGCGGCTCGTCGTAGTGGCCGACGCACTCGGTGCACAGGTTCGGGTCGATGATGTAGATCTCTTCCCCCGGCGAGATGGCGCCGTTGGGGCATTCGGGTTCGCAGACGTCGCAGTTGATGCACTCGTCGGTGATCATCAGGGCCATGGGGTACCTCACGGAAGTCGCTGGCCGGCAAGCGAGCTCGGGGACAATCCCGAGCGTCAGAGTCAGGTATTGTAATGGCTGTTCAGCGTCTCGGCGACCCTGGGGTGCACGTGCTTGGAGACATCGCCGCCGAGACGGGCGATCTCGCGGACCAGCGTGGAGGAGATGTAGGAGTTCTCGACCTCCGGCGTCAGGAAGACCGTCTCGAGCTCCGGCATCTGGGCACGGTTCATGTTGGCCAGCTGCAGCTCGTACTCGAAGTCGGAGACCGCGCGCAGGCCGCGCAGCAGCACGCGGGCCTGCTGCTGCTTCATGAACTCGGTCATCAGTCCCGAGAAGCCGACCACCTCGACGTTGCCGAGCCCGGCGACGACCTCCCGGGCCAGACCGATGCGGGTGTCGAGGTCCAGGGCCGGCCCCTTGCCGGGGCTGGTGGCGATGGCCACCACCACCTTGTCGAACAGGCGTGAGGCGCGCTCGATCAGGTCGAAGTGGCCGTTGGTGATGGGGTCGAAGGTCCCCGGGTAGACGGCGGTAGTCATGAGTCGCCCTCGTCCTCCAGGCGTCCGAAGGGGTTGTCGACGGCCAGCGAGACCGGCCGGGCATAGCCGGGGATGTGGATCCGGTCACGGCCGACATCGAGCTCCGGCCCCTCCAGCACGCCCTCGCCGAAGCGGTAGCGGGCCTGGAAGTGGCCGCGGTCGGCGCTCTGGTGATAGGTCGCGGCGACCTCGCGGGTGGCCTCGCGGCGCGCCCGCCAGTCGCTCATCGCGGCCTCGCCGTGGCGCTGGGTCAGCAGCCGCTCGGTGACCGCGGGGGAGAGCACCACGCCGGTGGCGTTGTTGCCGCCGAAGCCCTTGGCGTTGATGAAGGCGGCGTCCGCGGTGAAGGGCAGCGGGTCGCGGAACAGCCGCAGGTGCTCGGCGTGCACGTCGTCGGCCACGGCGTCCAGGGTGAAGATGCCGGGCAGCAGGCCGTGGGCGAAGCTGCCCAGGGCGCTGGTCAGCTGGTCGCCGGCGGCGCTGCCCTGGGAGTGACCGACGAAGGCCTTCACCGCCACCACCGGCCAGTCGGTGATGCCGTGGGCGCGGGCCACCCGGTCGAAGACGTGGGACTCGGTGATGCGGTTCTTGGGCGTGCTGGTGCCGTGGGCGTGGAGGAAGGTGCGCTCGCGCAGGGCGGTCTCGCCGAGCATGTCGCGCACCAGCGCGGCCGCCTTGGCCAGCGAGATGTAGTTGCCGATGCCCGGCGCCGAGATCGAGCGCTTCCAGCCGTCGGCGTTGACGAACACCGCCGGCACGCTGCCGAGGATGTCGGCGCCGGTCTCCAGCGCCAGGGCGTCGTCCATCAGCATCACGAACTGGCTGGACTCGCCCATGGTGAAGCCGCAGTTGCGGGCGAAGGGGCGGCAGGCGCGCTGGTAGTCGGCATCGGTGAGCAGCTCGAGGGCGTCCAGGGCCTTGAGGCCGTCGTCGTCGGCCAGCGCCCCCATGCTGCGAAAGCCCTCGATGACCTCGGGGGTGATCGGCGCGTCGGCGGTGCCGACCATCACCACTCGCCGGCGGCCGGCGCGGATGTCGTCCACGCCCAGGCGCAGGTTGTAGAGGAAGCTGGCGCAGGCGCCCAGCGCCGCTCCGGTGCCGCCCACGCTGCCCAGCACATAGGCGTTGAGGAAGTCGGCGGGCATCTGGCTATAGCCCAGCGGCATCTGCTTGGAGGTGGCGCGCTTGCCGGAGCAGAAGCTCTTGAGCAGGCCGCCCCAGCCCTCGTCGTCGAGCTGGCCGATGGAGTTGCCGGCGTAGACGGCGATCTGGTCGGGATCCAGGCGGTCGCGCAGGCTGTCCCACTCCAGGCCGCTGTCGCCCAGGCAGTCGCTGGCGGCGAAGATCGTCATCGCCAGGCCGCGGGGGTGGTGCACGCTGCGATAGAGGCGGCTCGGCTCGAAACCGGTCGGCAGCTGGCCGGCGGCGCGCACCTGGGCCGGGCGCGTCTCGGGCAGCATCACATCCATGCTGCCGGCGGGCACGGTGACTTCCAGGGTCTGGCGGTCGAGCTCGCGCACCTGCCAGGTGGCCGGCAGGTCGTCCGGCAGCTGGCGGCGGCGGATGCGGAAGGTCAGCGGCGCATCGAGGGCGAGGCTCGCCTTGCGGTTGGCCGGCAGGCCCTCCTCGTTGAAGCGCGCATCCTCGATGCGCCGGATCAGGGTATGGTCGAGCACCTGCTGGCGGGTCTGCTCGACGATCTCGGCGGCATCCAGGGCATGGCCCTGGGCGTCATGCCAGGTACCATCGGCCTGGCCGTCGGCCAGGCGCATCATGGCCGCGAGGCCGAGCAGGGTGCGGGCCTGAACGTCGTCGGGCAGGGCATCGAGCACGGTACGGCGAAATGCCTGGTGGCCCGAGGTTCGGCCGGCGGGATTCACGCCGCCCATGCCGACGATCACCGGTAAGTGTGGCAAGCCGGATTCCTCGTTGTGCGGTTGATGTCGTGGCTGCAATGTCAGACCGTCGATGATAGCACCCGGCTCGCGGTGGCGTCATGCCGGGCCCCGGCACCCGGCGCGGCGGTTCATGGATCTATCACGTCCGGCTGGTAAGATACCTCGCCCCTTTCACGCCGCCGAGCCCGCTGCCATGACTGCCCGTTCGCGATCCATCGAAAGCCCCCAGACCGGCCCCCACGACGACCTCTCCCGCCGCGTGACCCGCGCCCTGGCGCATCCCCTGCGCAAGCCGTTCGCCACGCATACCCGCGAGGCCTTCGCCGAAGCGCAGGCGTGGCTCGGCGGGCGCGGCGAGACGCCGCTGATCCTCGATGCGGGCTGCGGGGTGGGGCTCTCGACCCGCCGGCTGGCCGCACGCTACCCCGACTGCTCGGTGATCGGCGTGGACCGCAGCGCCGATCGCCTCTCCCGGGATCACGGCCGGTTGCCGGACAACTCCCTGCTGGTGCGCGCCGACCTGGTGGATTTCTGGCGGCTGGCCCTGGAGGCCGGCTGGCATCCGCAGCGCCACTTCCTGCTCTATCCCAATCCCTACCCCAAGGCCGCGCACCTCAAGATGCGCTGGCAGGGGCACCCGGTGTTGCCGGCGCTCCTGGCGCTGGGCGGTCGGCTGGAGCTGCGCTCCAACTGGTGCACCTACGTCGAGGAGTTCGCCCTGGCGGTGACCCAGGCCACCGGCGTGGCGGCCGCGGCCGAGCCCTTCGCGCCGGGGCCCGAGTGCCTGACGCCCTTCGAGCAGAAGTACCATGCCAGCGGCCAGGCGCTGTGGCGGCTGGTGGTCGAGCTGCCCCACGACCCCGGCCTGGTGCCCGCCGGCTGAGGTGGGTCAGTGCCCCCGGCGATCGCGGAAGCGCTCGCCGAGGGTGTGGCGCAACCAGCGGGCGATGGGGCCATCGGCGCCGTCGCGCCGCGAGACCGTCTCCACCTCGATCACCGGTGCCATGCCGAGCCCTTCGCCCTTGAGCTCCACCAGGTCGTCGCGAAAGGGCGGGTAGCGGGCGATATGGCGCGGCACCAGCGCCCAGCCGAGCCCCCGGGTGGCGAGCTCGGCCATGGAGTAGAAGCTGTTGAGTCGCCAGAACTGCGTCGCGAGCGGCGCCCGGCGGTCGTCCTCGCCGCGGGAGGCGATCAGCAGCTGGCGATGGGCGGCGAGGTCGCCGACGGTCGGCGAGGGGAGCGCGGCCAGCGGATGATGGCGGGCCACCACCAGCGCCTGCTGCAGGTGCGCGATGCGGATGCCCTCCAGCACCGGGCCCTGGCCCTGCGGACGCAGCAGGATGCCGAGATCGGCGGTGCGATCCTCTACCCAGGCGGCGATGTCGCCCTGGGCGCCGTAGAGCAGGGTCAGCTGCAGGGCGGGGTAGTGACGCGCCAGTGCCTCCAGGGTCTCGTCCACCGGCGGCATCTCCACCAGGGCCTCGTCGATGGCCAGCACCAGCCGGGCCTCCTCGCCCTGGGCGATGGCTCGGGCGCGGGCGTCCAGCCGCTGGCACTGGCGGATCACCGCCCGGGCCTCGTGGAGCAGCGCCTCGCCGGCGCGGGTCAGGCGGGGCAGCCGGGCGCTGCGGTCGAACAGCGGGCAGTCGAGGTCGGCCTCGAGATGGGCAATGGCGGTGCTGACCGCCGACTGGGCGCGATCCAGGTGGCGCGCGGCCGAGGAGAAGGAACCCCGCTCGGCGCAGGCGATGAGGATCTCCAGCTGATCGAGGCTCCAGCGCATGGGGGTGACCTATCTGTTTTTCCGATGGCTTCCAACTCGCATCCATCGTCATCATGGCTAGAATGCGAGCCATCGTCGAGGCCCCGCGCCTCGGCCATTCACGGGTGAGGAGGTGCATGATGCGTTCCTGGAAAGAGCGCGTGACCCACATGGTGCTGTTCGAGGCGCTTGGCCTGGCCATCGTGATTCCGCTGAGCAGCGTGCTCAGCGGCCACGATGCCGGGGCCCTCGGCGTGCTGGCGGTCGGGCTCGCCGGTGCCGCCATGCTCTGGAACCTGGTCTGGAACCGGCTGTTCGATCGCTGGGTGCCGACCCGGCGGCGCAGCCTGGCCCAGCGCATCGCCCAGGCGCTGGGCTTCGAGCTGGGCTTGCTCATCGCCACCCTGCCGGTGGTGGCCTGGTGGCTCGAGATCGGCCTGGTCGAGGCCTTCTGGCTGGATCTGGGCTTCATGCTGTTCTTCCTGGGCTACGCCCTGGTCTTCAATACGGCGTTCGATCGCGTGATGCGCCGCCGGCTGGCGCGGCAGGAGGTCGCATGACCTATCTCTATCTGGCCCTCGCCATCATCGCCGAGGTGGTCGCCACCAGCGCGCTGAAGTCCTCGGCAGGCTTCACGCGCCTGTGGCCCAGCGTGCTGGTGCTGGTCGGCTATGGGCTGGCCTTCTACCTGCTCGCCCTGGTGCTGAAATCCCTGCCGGTGGGCATCGCCTACGCCTTCTGGGCGGGGCTCGGCATCGTGCTGGTGACCCTGGTGGGCATCCTCGTCTACGGCGAGAAGCCGGACCTGCCGGCGCTGCTGGGCCTTTCGATGATCGTGGGCGGCGTGGTGGTGATTCAGGTGTTCTCTTCGGTCGCGTCCCATTAAGCTTGGGCCCCTGGTCATGCCTGGAGGTCCCATGTTTCGCCGACCGCTGCTCTTCACGCTGCTGGCGCTGTTGCCCCTGCTCGCCGAGGCGAGCGGTTTTTCCCGCCTCGCCGAGCTCGCCGACAAGGGGTTCCTGGTCGGCGCCGAGGCGCGCCTGCTCGGCAGCGGCGAGCGCCTCGGCAGCATCGACCCCGAGCGCCAGCTCTCGCCGGCCTCGGTGTCCAAGATCTACGTGGCCGCGGCGGCGCTGGAGCGCTGGGGCCCCCAGCACCGTTTCACCAGTCGCCTGTTGAGCACCGCCGAGCCCGACGCCGAGGGCGTGCTGGCCGGCGACCTGGTCTTCGATGGCGGCGGTGATCCGGCCCTGACCAGCGAGGACCTGTGGCGCCTGGTGCAGCGCCTGCATCAGGCCGGGGTGCGCCGCGTTGACGGCCGACTGGTGGTCAGCCAGTGGCGCTACGGGCCGGTCGAGTGCCTGACCACCGATCGCTGTCAGGCGCATTCCCGGGTGGCCAACGCCTACAGTGCGCTGCTCTCCTCGGCCGGGGTCAATTTCGGCAGCTGGTGCGTCGCCGTGGCGCCCGCCGCCTCGGCCGGACAGCCGGCGCGCATCCACAGCTGCGACAGCCGCTTGCCGATCGTCGAGATCGACAATCGCGTCGAGACCAGGCCGGACGACAGCGGCACCGAGCTCAATGCCGAGCGGGTGCTGCGCGACGGCGGCGACGTCATGGTGCTGCGCGGGCAGATCTCCACCAATGCCCGGCCGCGCCAGGTCTACCGGGCGAGCTCCGATCCGGCCCGCCAGACCGCCCACACCCTGCGGGCGATGCTCGAGCAGGCGGGCATCACGCTGGGCGACGGCGTCACGGTGGCAGCCAGCGAGCCGCCGGCCTCGGCCCGTCGGCTGGCCGCGGTGGAGGGCGAGCCGCTGCAGGAGCTGCTGCTGCGCACCCTCAACTATTCCAATAACTTCATGGCCGACGTGCTGGCCCTGAACCTGGTCGAGACGCCGCGGGCCAGCCTGGAGCAGGGGGGCGCGGCGCTCGCGGCCTTCGCGGCCGGCATTCCCGGCCACGGCCCCGTCACCCTGCGCAGCGGCAGCGGCCTGACCCCCGAGAACCGCACCTCGGCGGCCGGGGTGAATGCCCTGCTGGAGCGCATGTACCATCGCCCGGCGCTCTTCCCGAGCTTCGTCGCCGCCCTGCAGTCGCCGGGCAACGGCGTGATGCGCTTCCTGCGGCGCGGCTCGCCGACCTTCCAGCACCACGTCATGCTCAAGACCGGCACCCTCAACCGGCCGGTGGCGGTGCGCGCCGTGGGCGGGTACTTCCGCACCCGCTCCGGGCAGTGGGGCGTGTTCAGCGCCCTGGTCAACGGTACCGCCACCACGCCATGGCTCAACTGGCGGCAGGTGCTGGATCCGCTGGCCGCGGACCTGGAAGAGATGATCGATGCCCACTGAGCCCACCGGAGCGACCGACATGAAGCCTGGATATACCGGCTGGCGCCACCTGATTCACTCGACCCGCTACTCGCTCAAGGGGCTCTCCGCGGCCTTCCGCCACGAGGCGGCGTTCCGCCAGGAGGTGGTGGCCTGCCTGCTGCTGCTGCCGCTGGCGGCATGGGTCGGCGAGGGACCGGTGGAGTGGATCCTGCTGGTGGGCAGCTGCCTGCTGGTGCTGATCGTCGAACTGCTCAACAGCGCCGTGGAGTGCGCGGTGGATCGCATCGGCCCCGAGCGTCACGAGCTCGCCGGCCGGGCCAAGGACATCGGCTCGGCGGCGGTGATGCTGGCGCTCGCCCTCGCCGGGCTGACCTGGGGCCTGCTGGCCTGGCAGAAATTCCTCGCCTGAGGCGCCCGGCCGGGTTATGGGGCGGGGGCGGCTTCGCTTATGCTGAAGGCATTCGAGAACCGGATGCGAGACGCCCATGGCCCTGCCCGACGACTTCCTGCCGCTGGATGACATTCCCGAGCCGCTGAAGGCTCCCCTGGCGCACACCCGCGACCGGCTGGCGAGTTCCCTCGAGCAGGCCGAGAACCTGGCCGACATGACCGGCAGCGACTCCCCGCTGGAGGACTGGCTGTCGCTGTCGGACGAGCGTCGCCGGCAGCTGGCCCGGGTGCTCGCCATCTCCTCCTTCGTCGCCGAGACCCTAGTGCGCGATCCCGAGTGGCTGCTGCACCTGGACGCCAACGGTGAGCTGGAGGAGCCTCCCTCGGCGGAGGCGCTGCGCCAGTGGCTCGACGAGCGGCTAGAGGCCGCCGAGGACGAGGCGGCCCTGCACGCGGCCATCCGCCGCTTTCGCCGCGCGCGCATGCTGGGCATCGTCTGGCGGGACCTGACCCGTCCGCCGGGGATCGACATGTGGGGCACCGCGGCGACCGTGTCGCGGCTCGCCGAGACCTGCCTGGAGGGGGCGCTCACCTGGCTGGAGGAGCACGTCGCGCCGCGCTGGGGGCGTCCCGCCCCGCGTCGCGACGGCAGCGAGCAGCGCCTGGTGGTGCTGGGCATGGGCAAGCTCGGCGCCGGCGAGCTCAACCTCTCCTCCGACATCGACCTGATCTTCGCCTTCCCCGAGAAGGGCGAGACCGAGGGCGGACGCAAGGCCCTGGAGCACCAGGAGTACTTCACCAAGCTCGGCCAGAAGCTGATCGCCGCCCTCGACGCCGTGACCGCCGACGGCTTCGCCTTCCGCGTCGACATGCGCCTGCGCCCGCTGGGCGACGGCGGGCCGCTGGTGGGTGGCTTCGCTTCGCTTTCCGGCTACTACCAGGACCAGGGCCGCGAGTGGGAGCGCTACGCCATGCTCAAGGCACGCCCGGTGGCCGGCGACCTGGAGGCCGGTGCCGAGCTCCTGGCGAGCCTGCGTCCCTTCGTCTATCGCAAGTACCTCGACTTCGGCGCCATCGAGTCGCTGCGCGAGCTCAAGGCGATGATCAACCGCGAGGTGCGCCGCCGCGGCATGCAGGGCAACATCAAGCTCGGCCCCGGCGGCATCCGCGAGGTGGAGTTCGTGGTCCAGGCCTTCCAGCTGATCCGCGGCGGCCGCGACACCGAGCTGCAGGTCACCTCGCTCAAGACCGCCCTCGCCCGCCTGCCCGACCTCGGCCTGCTGCCCCGCGAGGTGGTCGACGAGCTGACTCCGGACTACGTCTTCCTGCGCGACCTGGAGCATGCGCTTCAGGCCCTGGAGGATCGCCAGACCCAGACCCTGCCCGAGGGCGACGTCGACCGCGAGCGGGTCGCCCTGGCGCTGGACATGGAGGACTGGCCGGCGCTGATGGCGCGGCTCGACGAGGTGCGCGAGCGGGTGCGCCGCCACTTCGACGCCGTCATCGCCGAGCCCGAGGAGGAGGTCGAGGAGGCCGAGGCGCCCGAGGCCCCGGACGTCGCGAGCCTCGAGGAGTGGCGCGCCCTGTGGCGCGGCGAGCTGGACGACGACGAGGCCCGCGCGCTGCTCGAGGAGGCCGGCCTCGCCGAGCCCGAGGTCGCCATGCGCCGGCTGCGCACCCTGCGCCACGCCCGCCCGGTGAAGGCCATGCAGCGCATCGGCTTCGAGCGGCTCGATGCCCTGATGCCGCTGCTGCTCGATGCCGTGGCCGAAAGCGACGCCCCGGACATCGCCCTGGAGCGGGTGCTGCCGCTGATCGAGGCGGTGCTGCGCCGCACCGCCTACCTGGCGCTGCTGCGCGAGAACCCGGAGGCCCTGGGGCACCTGATGAAGCTGTGCAGCGCCAGTCCCTGGATCGCCACCCAGCTCGCGCGCCACCCGATCCTGCTCGACGAGCTGCTGACCCCGGAGACCCTCTACACCCCCGCCGACAAGGCGCGCCTGGCCGATGAACTTCGCCAGGCCCTGGGACGGCTTCCCGAGGACGACGAGGAGGCCCAGCTAGAGGCGCTGCGGGTCTTCAAGCACGCCCAGGTGCTGCACGTCGCGGCCTCCGACATCGCCGGCACCCGCCACCTGATGAAGGTCAGCGACTACCTCACCTACATCGCCGAGGTGGTGCTGGAGGCGGTGCTGGCGATGGCCTGGCAGCACCTGACCCGCAAGCACGGTTTCCCGGAGCGTCGAGGGGAAAGTCGCGAGGAGGGGCGCTGCGGCAGCGCGCCGGAGTTCCTGGTGGTCGGCTACGGCAAGCTCGGCGGCATCGAGCTCGGTTACGGCTCCGACCTGGATCTGGTGTTCCTCCACGACGGCGCCACCCAGGGCAGCACCGACGGGGCGCGCCCCATCGACAACGCCGTCTTCTTCACCCGCCTCGGTCAGCGCATCATCCACCTGCTCACCGCGGTGACCCCGGCGGGCAGCCTCTACGAGGTCGACATGCGCCTGCGGCCCTCGGGCAACTCGGGCCTGCTGGTCTCGACCCTGGACGCCTTCGCCGACTACCAGCGCGAACAGGCCTGGACCTGGGAGCACCAGGCGCTGGTGCGCGCCCGGGTGGTGGCCGGCGACCAGGCGCTCGCCGAGCGCTTCGACGCGCTGCGTGGCGAGATCCTCGGCCGCGAGCGCGACCTCGCGGCCCTGCGCGAGGAGGTGGTGAAGATGCGCCACAAGATGCGCGACCATCTGGGCAGCAAGGGCCAGGGCGACGACTTCGACCTCAAGCACGACCCCGGCGGCATGGTGGATATCGAGTTCCTCTGCCAGTTCGCGGTGCTCTCCATGGGCCACGAGACCCCCGACCTGCTGGCCTACAGCGACAACATGCGCATCCTCGAGACCCTCGAGGCGACCGGACGGCTGCCCGCCGAGGAGTGCCGGCGCCTGCGCGAGGCCTACCTGGCCTGCCGTACCGCCGCCCATCGCGCGGCCCTGACCGGCGAGCCCGTGCGCGGGCGCAACGCCGACTTCCAGGCGCACCGCGACGCCGTCATCGCGCTCTGGCGGCGCCTGCTCGAGCCGGCGTGATCGCGACCCCAAACGCCGACACCACCCTCAAGCCGACATCACCCTCAAGGAAGGCGACGACATGCACAAGGTACTGGTCCTGCACGGCCCCAACCTCAACCTGCTCGGCACCCGGCAGCCCGAGGTCTACGGCCACGAGACCCTGGAGGACATCGACAACGGCCTCTACGAGCAGGCGGCCCTGGGCGGCTGGGAGATCGCCTGTCGGCAGAGCAACCACGAGGGCGAGCTGATCGACCTCATCCAGGCCGCGCGCCTGGACGGCACGGCGGCCATCATCATCAATCCCGCCGCCTACACCCACACCTCGGTGGCGATCCTCGACGCCCTGAACGCCTTCGACGGCCGGGTGATCGAGGTGCACCTCTCCAACGTCCACCAGCGCGAGGCCTTCCGCCATCACTCCTACGTCTCGCTGCGCGCCGACGGGGTGATCGCCGGGCTCGGCAGCCAGGGCTACCGGGCCGCCCTGGACGCGGTGATGGCGGGGTAGGCGCGATGTGGCGAACGAGCAGACGCTTCGGCCTCGCCGCCCTGGTGACCCTGCTGGCGCTGGCCGGCTGCGGCGAGACGCCCACCGGCCGCGCCCAGCTGGCGCTGGTGCCCGAGGGGCTGATGGCCGAGATGGGCGGCGACGCCTTCGCCGAGATGCGCCGGACGCGCCCCATCGCCCGCGACCCCGCCGCCAATCGGCGGGTGCAGTGCGTGGCGCGGGCGCTGGTCGCCGCCGCCGAGGCGCGCTATCCCGAGGTGGCGATGCCCGAGGCGTGGGAGGTGGTGGTGTTCGACGACCCCAGCCCCAACGCCTTCGCCCTGCCGGGCGGGCGCATCGGCGTGCACACCGGCCTGCTGCGGGTCGCCGAGACCCCCGCCCAGCTGGCCGCGGTGATCGGCCACGAGGTCGCCCACGTGCTGGCCGACCACGGCAACGAGCGCGTCACCCAGCAGCTCGGCATCAAGGCCGTGCTGCTGGTGGTGGGGCTCGTCGGCGAGGGGGAGCTGGCCGGGGAGGGGCTCCGGCAGGCGCTGGGCATCGGGGCGCGCCTCGGCATCGCCCTGCCGTTCAGTCGCGCCCACGAGGAGGAGGCCGACCGGATGGGGCTCGCCCTCATGGCGACGGCCGGCTTCGACCCGCGCCAGAGCGTGGCCCTGTGGCGCAACATGGCGAAGGCGGGCGGCGGCCAGCCGCCGGAGTTCCTCTCCACGCACCCGGCCCACGGCTCCCGCATCGAGGCCCTCGAGGGGCGCATGGACGAGGCCCTTACGGCCTACCGCGCCGCCTCCAGGGCACGCTGCGACGGCTAGGTGCGCGCCCCGGTCGCGGGGCGCTTTTTCCGCTCCTCCCTCTTTCCTTCCCCTGTTTCCCCCTCGTCTGCTCGCTGGTCTCCGGCGTCGCTCTCGACCCCCGGCCGCTCATGGAACCCGCGCATCTCGAGCCTCCTTCGGGCCGGGCGCCGGTCAGGACATTCCTGTCTTCCATGCCGTTAAACGGTCCCTCGCGAGAGGGGCGGAGCGGGGTTGTCCGGGTGACGAGGGGAAAAAACAAAAATAACCAGATTGGTCATTTCTCTCTCGTGGCCGCGTTGCGACCAAGACGTGCACCGCCATAAGCTCCTTTTACCCCGACAGCCTCCTCGGCAAGCCGGTGAGAGCAACTACAACAAAACAGGTGCCAACATGTTCTACAAAACAGCGCTAGCCACCAGTGTCATGATCGTCTCCTCGGGTCTCGCCCATGCAGAGGAGGCCTACCGGATCGGCATCACCCAGAACAACGTGGGCGTGGACAGCTATCAGACCACCTATGAGAGTGCCTTCGAAAGCGCCGCCTCGGAGCGCGACGACGTCGAGGTGGTGGTGCTCGATGCTGGCGGTGATGTGGCGCGCCAGATCGGCCAGGTTCGCAACCTGATCCAGCAGCAGGTCGATGCCATCATCATCTGGCCAACCAACGGCCAGGCGGTGATCCCCGCCATCCGGCAGGCACATAAGGCAGGCATCCCGGTCGTGGTGACCAACTCCAAGATTGCCGAGGCGGGCATGGAGTACATCGCCGCCTTTTCGGGCCCGGACAACGTCCAGCAGGGCGCCTCTTCCGCCGAGATGATGTGCGAGGCCCTGGACGGCGAGGGGCAGATCGTCCAGATCGCCGGGCAGCCCGGCTACACCACGGCGATGGAGCGCTCGCAAGGGTTCGAGGACCGGCTGGCCGAGGCCTGCCCCGACGTCGAGATCCTCGAGACCCAGCCCGCCGACTGGAATCGCGAGAAGGCCCAGCGGGTCATGGAGAACTTCCTGACCAAGTACGACGACATCGACGGGGTCTATTCCGGTGATGACAACATGGGCGTCGGCGCCCTGAACGCGGCCAAGAGCGCCGGCAGGGCAGAAGATATCGCCTTCATCGGCGCCACCAACTTCGCCGTGGGTTACGAGGCCATCGAGCGTGGCGAGTACTACGGCTCCATCTATCAGTCTCCGGTCGATGATGCCGAGGCGGCACTCCAGACGGCCCTCGATGTCCTAGCGGGCAAGGAAGTGCCGAAGATGAACTTCTTCGAGACGCCCAAGATCACGGCCGACAACCTGGCCGAGTTCGACAAGCCGGTGTTTTAAACCCTCGCGCCGAGGCGCATGAGCTCACCTGACCTCGTGCGCCTTATTCCTTCGCCAAAGACTGTCCGTTGGCCATGATGCATGGGTCGACAGTGTCTGCCTTGTCGGTATTGGTGCAGTGCCGATGCGTGCATTTCACGGGACGGATAGTCGGTGATCTTCCGAACAAGGTCGCGCTTCCAAAGGTGAATGACATGGCTTCTGCCGAACACACCAAACAAGGCTTCATGCTCAGCAAGACACACAAGGCCGGACTCCTCAATTTCCTGTCGGCCCAGGGTATCCTGGTGTTCTTCCTGATCTGCATGTTTGCCTTCTCGCTGTTCTCCGAACAGTTTCTCTCCCAGTCGAACATCATGACGGTGGTCCGACAGGCCTCGATCATCGGCATCATCGCGGTCGGCGTGACCGTGGTGATCATCGGCGGCAACCTCGACCTCTCGGTGGGATCGATGCTGTCGTTTTCCACCGTCCTGGTGGTGGATCTCCACGACAAGATCGGCCCGGTCGGAGCCATCGTCGTGATGTTCGCGCTGACCCTGATGCTAGGCGCCGTGAACGGCCTCCTGGTCGGGTTCATGCGGCTCAATTCGCTGATCGTCACCCTGGCGATGCTCTCGGCGATCCAGGGCCTGGTGCTGATCTACAGCGGTGGCCAGAACGTCGATATCGCCAACCAGAGCGAGACCTGGTTCAGCGTCTTCGGGCAGGGCTATCTGATGGGCATCGCCGTCCCGGTCATCATCTTCGCCCTGCTGGCCATCCTCGTGCAGGTCGTCATGTCCTTCACCGGCTATGGCCGACGCATCTTCGCCATCGGGGGCAATCCCGTGGCGGCCGTCTACTCCGGCATTCGCAAGAACTGGTGCGTGTTCAGCACCTACCTGATCTCGGCCTTCTGCGTGGCCTGTGCCGCCCTGGTGCTCGGCTCGCGGGTGATGGGCTCCCAGAACAACGTGGGTCAGGGTTACGAGCTGCTCGTGCTGGCCGGGATCATCCTCGGCGGCACCAGCCTGTTGGGCGGCGCCGGCAGCATCTGGAAGACGGTCATCGGGGTGCTGATCCTCGGTTTCATCCAGAACGGCCTGCTGCTGCTGGGCTACCCCTACTACACCCAGTGGCTCGTGACCTGGGTCATCATCATCCTCGCGGTATGGCTGGACCTTGCCAACAAGCGCAAGCGTCTGCTGACCCGCCACTCCTGAGGGGTGAACACCATGATCGATATGAAGCGTTTCATGAGCGGCGGCGCGGCCATCCAGCCGATCTGGGTCTTCGTCATCGCCATCACCATCTTCTTCAGCGTCATGTCCGACTACTTCCTGTCGGTGGGCAACCTGACGAATATCCTCGTCCAGACCTCCACCATCGGGTTGATCGCGCTGGGCATGACCTACGTGATGATCAACGGCAACATCGACCTCTCCGTGGGGGCCACCCTGGGGCTGGCGGCGTCGCTCTCGGTGGGTCTGCAGGAGTACAGCCTGACCCTGGCCGTGCTGGCCGCCATCGCCACGGGCGTGGCGCTGGGGGCCCTCAATGGCCTGATCGTCTGGAAGACCGGGGTCAATGCCTTCATCGTCACGCTCGGGGCGATGATCGGGGTGCGCGGGCTGATCTTCGTCTACACCGAGGAACAGTCCTTCTACGCCAGCAACTTCGCCTTCTCCGACTTCGGCGCCAGCACCATCGGCCCCATCCCGGTGCTGGCCATCATCTTCCTGCTCTGCACCCTGGTGATGCACCTGGTGCTCAAGAAGACCGGGCACGGCCGCAACACCTTCGCCGTGGGGGGCAACCCCGAGGCGGCGCTGGATGCCGGCATCCGCATCGGTCGCAACATGATGATCAACTTCATGATCGTCGGCTTCTTCGCGGCCCTGGCCGGCGTCCTGCTGGCCACCCAGATGGGCGCCTCGACGCCCAACCTCGGCCGGGACTACGAGCTCTGGACCATCACGGCTGTCGTGCTCGGCGGCACCAAGCTCACCGGCGGCTTCGGCAGCATCACCGGCACCCTCGGGGGCGTGCTGGCTATCGGGATCCTGCGCAACGGCATGAACATGATGCAGGTGCCGGCCTTCTACGTGCTGGTCATCCTCGGGGTGATCCTGATCTCCGTGCTGATCATCGACCAGCAGATCAACGTCAAGTCTGCCAAGGGGGTGACCGTATGAATGCTGAAGCAGTGACACAGGCCTCAGGCGCATCCGGACGGGGGGAAAGCCCCATCCTCTCCCTGGTGAACATCACCAAGAAGTTCCCCGGCGTGATCGCGCTCAACAAGGTGAGCTTCGATGTGCGAGCCGGCGAGGTCCACGCCCTGCTGGGCGAGAACGGGGCCGGCAAGTCCACGCTGATGAAGGTGCTGGCCGGCAAGCACAAGCCCAACGGCGGCCAGATCCTCCTCGAGGGCGAGGAGAAGGTCTTCGACACCCCCAAGCGGGCCAAGAAGAGCGGCATCGTGCTGATCCACCAGGAGCAGTCGCTGGTGCCGGAGATGTCGGTGGCCGAGAACATCTTCCTGGGCAGCCTTCCCAAGAAGTGGGGCAACCGGGTCGACTGGAAGACCCTTCACCGGGACAGCACGGAGATCCTCGACCGCCTGAAGTGCTCCTTCAGTTCGAAGGACATGGTGAGCGATCTCTCCATCGCCAAGAAGCAGATGGTCGAGATCGCCCGGGCCCTCGTCTTTACCCCCAAGATCGTGGTCTTCGACGAGCCGACCGCATCGCTCACCGATCACGAGAAGCCGGTGCTCTACGACATCATCAACACCCTGCGCGAGCAGGGGGTGGGCATCGTCTATATCTCCCACCGCATGGACGAGATCTTCCATCTCTCCCAGCGGATCTCGGTGCTCCGCGACGGCGAGTACAACGGCACGGTGAACACCGCCGATACCAACGAGGACGAGGTCACCAAGCTGATGATCGGCCGCAGCCTCGAGCTCGACCATGCCAGCAAGCCGAAGGATTTCGGCGAGAATATGCTCGAGCTGCGCGGCCTCACCGTCGACGGGGTGTTCAGTGACGTCAGCTTCAACGTCCGCAAGGGCGAGATCGTCGGCATGTACGGCCTGGTCGGGGCCGGGCGCTCGGAGGTGGCAGAGACCATCTTCGGCCTGCGCAAGCCGTCGGCAGGCGAGATCCTGCTCGATGGCCAGGTCGCCCGGTTGCACTCCTCCCACGATGCGGTCGCCCAGGGGATCGCACTGGTCCCGGAGGATCGCAAGGACCAGGGCCTGATCCTCGGCATGAACTGTCGCGACAACATGACCCTCGCCGGCCTGGAGACCGTCTCCTCGAAGGGATTCATGAGGCCCGCTGCCGAGAAGCGCGTCTACGACAAGTATCAGCAGGCGATGAAGATCAAGACGCCCAGCTGGCGACAGAAGGTCGGCAACCTGAGCGGCGGCAATCAGCAGAAGATCGTCATCGGCAAGTGGCTGCACACCCATCCCAAGCTGCTGATCCTCGATGAGCCGACCCGCGGCATCGATGTCGGCTCCAAGGCGGAGATCCATGCCCTGATCAAGGAGCTGGCCAGGACCGGCTATGCGGTCCTGGTGATCTCCTCGGAGATGCCCGAGGTCCTGGGCGTCAGCAATCGCATCATCGCCATGTACGACGGGAAGGTCACCGCCGAATTCGACGGCGATGCGGTGTCCGAGGATGCGCTGGTGCAGGCCATCACCGGCCAGTACGTGACAGCTGCCGGCGCGCCAGCCCCGCAGCCTGTCGCCTGAGGCCCCGCGTGGATTCCAACCAACCAACAAGGACAGCATCATGATGCCATTCACCTACAATGGTCTGCCGTCTCGGGTCATCTTCGGCCAGGGTACCCTGGCTCGGGTGGCCGAGGAGGTCCAGGCGCTGGGCTGCCGGCGGGTGCTGGTACTGGCCACGCCGCAGCAGGAGGGCCAGGCACGCCAGGTGCTCGACCGGCTCGGTGAGCTGGGCGCCGACGTCTTCGCCGGGGCCAGGATGCATACCCCGGTGGAGACCACCGAGGAGGCGATGCGCGTGCTGGCGTCGCTGGGCTCCGATGGCGTCGTGGCCATCGGCGGCGGCTCCACCATCGGGCTCGGCAAGGCGATCGCCCTGCGCACCGACCTGCCTCAGATCGTCATCCCCACCACCTATGCCGGTTCCGAGATGACACCGATCCTCGGGGAGACGAAGGACGGCCTCAAGACCACCCAGCGGACCCTCAAGGTGCTGCCCGAGACGGTCATCTACGACGTTGACCTGACACTCGGCCTGCCCGTCGCCATGTCGGGCACCAGCGGCATCAATGCCATCGCGCACGCCGTGGAGGCCCTCTACGCCAAGGATCGCAACCCGATCGTCTCGATGATGGCGGAGGAAGGCATCGCGGCCCTGGCGCGCAGCCTGCCGACGATCGCCGGCGCCCCCGACGACGCCACCGCGCGCTCCGACGCGCTCTACGGCGCCTGGCTGTGCGGCGCCTGTCTCGGCTCGGTGGGCATGTCGCTGCACCACAAGCTCTGCCACACCCTGGGGGGCTCCTTCGACCTGCCTCATGCCGAGACGCACACCATCGTGCTGCCCCATGCCGTGGCCTACAACGCCGCGGCGGCGCCGGAGGCGATGGCGCGCATCGCCCGGGCGCTGGGCGCGGCCGATGCCGCCGCGGGGCTCTACGATCTGGCGCGGTCCGTAGGGGCGCCCCTCGCCCTGCGCGATATCGGCTTCAATGAAGGCGACATCGATCGGGCCACGGAGATCGCCACCGGCAATCCCTACTGGAACCCCCGCGAGATCGAGGCCCAGGGCATCCACCGGTTGCTCAGCGATGCCCATGCCGGCCGTCGCCCCGAGACCCTGGAGGCCACCGACGCATGAAGACCTTGCTGACCAATGCCACCGTGCTGACCCTGGACCCGGACATCGGCGACCTGACCTCGGGGCAGGTGCTGGTGGAGGACGACCGTATCCTGGCCGTGGGACACGACCTCTCCGACGAGGATGCCGAGGTCGTCGACTGTCGCGGCGGCATCCTGATC
>JAWWBV010000015.1:0-18552 GCA_033720795.1 Halomonas sp.
GGGCGCCGGGTGATCTTTCTTTGTTGAAACGGCCGTTCGGTGTTATAGTGAACGGTGTTTGATAACCAATGACTGCCTGGCGACTGCCCATGATCAGACAACGAACCCTGAAGAATGTCATCCGCGCCACCGGCGTCGGCCTGCACTCCGGCAAGAAGGTCTACCTGACGCTTCGTCCGGCACCGGTCGACACCGGGATCGTGTTCGTGCGCACCGATCTCGAGCCCGAGGTGCAGATCCCGGCGCGCGCCGAGCACGTTACCGATACCACGCTCTGCACGGCGCTCTCCGCGGGCGGGGCCAAGGTCGCGACCGTCGAGCATCTGATGTCGGCCTTCGCCGGCCTCGGCATCGATAACGCCTACGTCGACGTCAGCGCCCCCGAGGTGCCGATCATGGACGGCAGCGCGGGGCCCTTCGTGTTCCTGATCCAGTCGGCGGGCATCGCCGAGCAGAACGCCGCCAAGAAGTTCATCCGCATCAAGCGCGAGATCGTGGTGCGCGAGGACGACAAGGAGGCGATCTTCCTGCCCCATCAGGGCTTCAAGGTCTCCTTCGCCATCGACTTCGATCATCCGGTGTTCGAGGGGCAGTCGCAGACCGCGATGGTGGACTTCTCCACCACCTCCTTCGTGAAGGAGGTCTCCCGGGCGCGGACCTTCGGCTTCATGCGCGACCTCGAGTACCTGCGCGCCAACAACCTGGCGCTGGGTGGCAGTCTCGACAATGCCATCGTGGTCGACGACTACCGCATCGTGAACGAGGGCGGGCTGCGTTACGACGACGAGTTCGTCAAGCACAAGGTGCTCGACGCCATCGGCGACCTCTACCAGCTGGGCCATAGCCTGATCGGCGAGTTCCGCGGCGTGAAGTCGGGGCATGCCCTCAACAACCAGCTATGCCGGGCACTGCTGGCTCAGCCGGAGGCCTGGGAACTGGTCACCTTCGAGGGCGAGGCCGAGAAGGCGCCGATCTCCTACGCGGCGCCCGCCATGGCCTGAGGTCGCGCCCCTCATCGAGCAGTCATTGAAACGCCGCCATCCGAGAGGATGGCGGCGTTTTCGTGTGCGGCTTGCCTGGGAGCCGCTCAGGGCTTCTCGGCGTGGGCGGCCAGCCGCTCCAGGGCACGCTTGAGGCCGGGGTCCTCGACGTCGGCGGCGCAGCTCGTGATCTCGTCGGCCGCCTTTTCCGGCAGGTGGCGGACCTGGCGCAAGGGGGGGCGGGTCGGGCGCACGGGGCGCACCTTGAGGGTGAAGCCGGTGACCGCCTCGAACCCCGGGAGCTGGTGCAGCAGGCCGAGCAGCCGCGGCTGCTCGTAGCGCAGCCGGGTCAGCCAGACGGCGCGGTCGGTGATCAGCGCGAGCTTCCCCTGATGGAAGCCGCCGACGAAGAGATGCTCGCGCATCTCCTCGGGCAGGTGGTCGCGCAGATGGGACTGGGCGCGTTCGACCAGGGTGGCCATGCGCATCAGGGCGCCCAGCTCGCCGCGACCCTCCAGCAGGCGGGACATGGGCTGTGCGCGGAACCGCTTAACCTTTATACTCATCTGCTTGATTCTCGGGCTCGAAGCCCTGACGTTAGCCGTCGGCCGCCATGATCCAGGCGGCTCCTCAACAGCCAGAGCCTAGCACGCACCGGAGGCCCTCGACAGCATGCCCGCCGCCATCACCGACAACGGCGCCGTCCCCCAGGGGTCGCGGCGCATGCGCCGCGCGACGCGCTGGTGGCTGGCCGGTCTGCTGGTGGGTTGCCTGCTGCCGGCGGGCCTCGCCCAGCTGGACTCGCTGCGTCCCGTGGAGCGGGTCGCCCAGGTCAGCCTGCTGGTGCCCGTGCTGCTGCGGGTCCGCTCTCGCCTCCAGGCGCGCCGTCGCGCCCTGGGGCGCTGGGTCCGTCGCCGGATGGGCTGGCCGCTGGCGACGAGACGGACCTTGCCGCGTCCTGCGTACTCCTGTGTTCCGGTGGCCGCCCATGACGTCCTGTCGCGCCGTGGCCCTCCCGCATTCGGCTGAATGACCGCCACGGAGAGGTCGCGGACCCTAGCCCGCGACGCGATGCCACATGCAGCCACTGGATCCTTCATGATCAATAACCTGTTACGCAAGGTCGTCGGCTCGAAGAACGACCGCGACGTCAAGCGCATGAGCCGCCAGGTCGCGGACGTGACCGCCCTGGAAGCCGACCACGAAGCCCTCGATGAGGCCGCCCTCAAGGGGCGCACCGAGCAGTTCCGCGAACGCCTCGAGGGCGGCGAGTCCCTCGATGCGCTGTTGCCGGAGGCCTTCGCGACGGTGCGCGAGGCCAGCCGCCGCGTCATGGGCATGCGCCATTTCGATGTGCAGATGGTCGGCGGCCTGACCCTGCACAGCGGGCGCATCGCCGAGATGAAGACCGGCGAGGGCAAGACCCTGGTGGCGACCCTGGCCGTCTACCTCAACGCGCTGCCCGGCAAGGGCGTGCACGTGGTCACGGTCAATGACTACCTGGCCCGCCGCGATGCCGAGTGGATGCGTCCGCTCTACGAATACCTGGGCCTCTCGGTGGGCGTCATCTACGCCGGCCAGACCCCCGAGGAGAAGCGCCACGCCTACGGCTGCGACATCACCTACGGCACCAACAACGAGTTCGGCTTCGACTACCTGCGCGACAACATGGCCTTCTCGCTGGAGGAGAAGGTGCAGCGCGACCTGCACTTCGCGATCATCGACGAGGTCGACTCGATCCTCATCGACGAGGCGCGGACCCCGCTGATCATCTCCGGCGCGGTGGACGAGAACACCGAGCTCTACCAGGTGGTCGACCGGCTGGCCCACCACCTCGAGCAGTGCAGCGACGAGGAGGACCCCGAGAGCGGCGACTTCACCCTCGACGAGAAGCAGAAGCAGGTGGAGCTCACCGAGGGCGGCCACCACAAGGTCGAGGCGCTGATGCGCGAGCAGGGGCTGCTCGGCGAGGCCGACTCCCTCTACGCGGCCCAGAACCTCAACCTGCTGCAGCACATGCATTCGGCGCTGCGCGCCCGCCACCTCTACCACCGCGACGTCGACTACATCGTCAAGGATGGCCAGGTGGTGATCGTCGACGAGCACACCGGCCGCAGCATGCCGGGGCGGCGCTGGTCCGAGGGCCTGCACCAGGCGGTGGAGGCCAAGGAGGGGGTGACGGTCCAGCGCGAGAGCCAGACGCTCGCCTCGACCACCTTCCAGAACTACTTCCGCCTCTACGAGAAGCTCTCGGGCATGACCGGCACCGCCGACACCGAGGCCTTCGAGTTCCGCCAGATCTATGGCCTGGACGTGGTGGTGATCCCCACCAACCGGCCGCTGGTCCGCCAGGACCTCAACGACCTGGTCTACCTGACCGCCGAGGAGAAGTTCGAGGCGATCATCGAGGACGTCCAGACCCAGACCGAGGCCGGCCGCCCGGTGCTGGTCGGCACCGCCTCCATCGAGACCAGCGAGTACCTGGCCGAGCTGATGAAGCGCGCCGGCATGGCCTTCAACGTGCTCAACGCCAAGCAGCACCAGAGCGAGGCGCAGATCATCGCCCAGGCCGGTCGCCCCGGCGCCGTGACCATCGCCACCAACATGGCCGGCCGCGGCACCGACATCGTGCTCGGCGGCAACTGGGAGGCCGAGGCGGCCACGCTGGACAATCCCGGCGCGGCGGAGCTCGAGCGCCTCAAGGCGGAGTGGCAGGCGCGCCACGACGCGGTGCTCGAGGCCGGCGGCCTGCACGTGATCGGCTCCGAGCGCCACGAATCCCGGCGCATCGACAATCAGCTGCGCGGGCGTGCCGGCCGCCAGGGCGACCCTGGCTCGACGCGCTTCTTCCTGTCGCTGGAAGACAATCTGATGCGGCTGTTCGGCTCCGACCGGGTCCAGCGGCTGATGCAGGCGCTGGGGCTGGAGCGGGGCGAGGCGATCGAGCACAAGATGGTCTCCAACGCCGTCGAACGGGCCCAGAAGAAGGTCGAGGGGCGCAACTTCGATATCCGCAAGCAGCTGCTCGAGTACGACGACGTGGCCAACGACCAGCGTCGCGTGATCTACGAGCAGCGTAACGAGATCCTCGCCGCCGAGGACGTCTCCGACAACGTCGCCGGCATCCGCGAGGAGGTGCTGGATCTCGCCATCAGCGAGTTCGTGCCCCCCCAGAGCCTGCCCGAGCAGTGGGATCTGGCCGGCCTCCAGGATCACCTGAAGAGCGAGTTTAACCTGGACGCCCCGGTCGTCGAGTGGGCGGAACAGGACGAGCGCTTCCACGAGGAGCAGCTGCGCGAGCGGCTGCAGGCGATGCATCGCGAGGCCTACGAGGCCAAGGTCGCGGAGGCCGGCGAGACCCTGATGCGCCGCTTCGAGAAGCAGGCGATGCTCCAGGTGCTCGACACCCGCTGGAAGGAGCACCTGCAGGCCATGGATCACCTGCGCCGGGGGATTCACCTGCGAGGCTATGCCCAGAAGAACCCCAAGCAGGAGTACAAGCGCGAATCCTTCGAACTGTTCCAGCACCTGCTGACCAACATCAAGGCCGACGTGACGCGGATCCTGAGCCACGTTCAGGTGCGTCGTCCCGAAGAGGTCGAGGAACTCGAGCGCCAGCGTCGCGAGGCGCTGGAGCGCGAGAAGGCGTCCGCGGCGAGCCGCCACGACGAGCCGGCCCTGGCCGGCGCCGCGCGCGACGAGGCGCCGGCCGCACCGGCACCGGGCGCCGACGGTCGCCCGCTGCGCCGCGAGGGCCCCAAGGTGGGGCGCAACGACCCCTGCCCCTGCGGGTCGGGCAAGAAGTTCAAGCAGTGCTGCGGCAAGCTGAGCTGAGGGACTGAGGCGACGGGCCGGGCATGCCCCGGCCGCTAGAGGAGACGAGACGATGGCAGTGGGCGAGACACGTTTTCCCGAGATGCCGGTGATCGAGGGGTTGCGGCTGGGTACCGCCATGGCCGGCATCAAGAAGCCCGGTCGACGCGACCTGGTGGTGATCGAGATCCCCGAGGGGGCCAGGGTGGCGGGGGCCTTCACCCGCAACGCCTTCTGCGCGGCGCCGGTGACGGTGGCCCGCGAGCACCTCGCCGCCTGCGCGGCGCGCGGCGAGGGGGCGCGCTACCTGGTGATCAACACCGGCAACGCCAATGCCGGCACCGGCGTGACGGGGCTCCGTGACGCCCGAGCCACCTGTGCGGAGCTCGCGCGGCTGGCCGGGGTGGAGGAGGCGAGCGTGCTGCCGTTCTCCACCGGGGTGATCGGCGAGCCGCTGCCCATGGAGCGTCTGCTGGCCGGCCTGCCCGGCGCGGTGCAGACCCTCGACGACGGCCCCGATGCCTGGCGCGAGGCGGGCGAGGGCATCCTCACCACCGACACCCGGACCAAGGGCGCCAGCGTCACTCTCGCGCTTGGCGAGGCGACGGTGACCATCAGCGGCATCGCCAAGGGTTCGGGCATGATCCGCCCCGACATGGCCACCATGCTCGCCTTCGTGGCCACCGATGCCGCCATCGAGCAGTCGCTGCTCGACCGGCTGCTGCGCGAGGCGGTGGAGCGCTCCTTCAACTGCATCACCGTGGACAGCGACACCTCGACCAACGACGCCTGCCTGCTGATCGCCACCGGGCGCGGCGCCTCGGTGGTCGACGGCGAGGCCCTCGAGCGTTTCCGCGAGGGGCTCCTGCAGGTGATGACCGAGCTCGCCCAGGCGGTGATCCGCGACGGCGAGGGGGCGACCAAGTTCGTCACCCTGCGCGTCGAGCAGGCGCGCAGCCGCCAGGAGGCGCTGGACGTGGCCTTCACCGTGGCGCACTCGCCGCTGGTCAAGACGGCCCTCTACGCCTCCGATGCCAACTGGGGGCGCATCCTCGCCGCGGTGGGGCGCGCGCCGGTCGATGACTTCGACGTCGACCGCGTCACCATCGACCTGGGCGAGGTCCGCCTGGTCGAGCACGGCGGTCGCGCCCCCGGCTATGCCGAGGAGGCCGGCAGCGCGGTGATGGCCCGCGAGGAGATCGAGATCCGCATCGCCCTGGGGCGCGGTGAGCAGGAGGCGACGGTCTGGACCTCGGATCTGTCCCACGACTACGTGAGCATCAACGCCGACTATCGTAGCTGACCGATCCCTTCGGTCGGCAGTCAGACAGAAACCCCACGCGGCGCCAAGGCCGCGTGGAACAGCGGGTAGGAGTCAATGAACGCAATGGTGAAGAGAAGGGTGCACGTGGCGGCGGCCGCCATCATCAGTGCCGACGGCCGCGAGGTGCTGCTCGCCCGTCGTCCCTCCAACGTCGATCATGGCGGCCTCTGGGAGTTTCCCGGCGGCAAGCTGGCACCCTACGAGACCGGCCTGGAAGCGCTCAAGCGCGAGCTCCACGAGGAGCTGGGCGTGGAGATCCGGCGCGCCCAGCCGCTGATCCGCATCCACCATGAGTATTCCGACAAGCACATCCTGCTGGACGTCTGGCAGGTGCACGACTTCGCCGGCGAGCCGTTCGGCCGCGAGGGGCAGGCCGTGCGCTGGGTACCCATGAGCGAGCTGGTGAACTACCCCTTCCCGGCGGCCAACCTGCCGATCCTGCGGGCCGTGATGCTGCCGACGGAGTACCTGATCACCGGCGAGGAGGCCGACGAGGCGCGCTTCCAGGCGAGCCTCACGCGCGCCCTCGACGAGGATGGCGTGCGCCTGGTGCAGCTGCGGGCCAAGTCGCTGGGCGAGGCGGACTACCTGAGCCGCGCCGAGCAGGCCCTCGAGCTCTGCCGGGCCCGGGGCGCGCGGCTGGTGCTCAACGGCGAGCCGTCGCTGCTCGAGGCGGTGGACGCCGACGGCATCCACCTGACCAGCGATCGCCTGATGAGCCTGGAGCGCCGCCCGGTGGCCGAGGCCAAGTGGCTCTCCGCCTCGACCCATGATCGCCGGCAGCTGGATCATGCGCGCCGCATCGGCTGCGACTTCGTGACCCTGTCGCCGCTGCGCACCACGCCCTCGCATCCCGAGGTGCCCCCCATCGGCTGGCACGACTTCCAGCAGCTGGTGGAGCACGCCGGCATGCCGGTCTTCGCGCTGGGCGGCATGACCCGCTTCGATGCCCATCACGCGCGCGCCGTGGGCGCCCAGGGCATCGCCTCGATCCGCGACTTCTGGAAGTAGCCACAAGCGCCGAGCTACAAGCAAACCCCGAGGCCGTTGTCTCGGGGTTTGCTTTTGGGTGGCAGCACCCCACACTTTTGGCGGCTTGGCCGCCTCAGTCCCGGTAGCGGCGCACGAGGTCCCCGTAGGCGTCGATGCGCCGGTCCCGGAGGTAGGGCCAGATGCGTCGCACCTCCTCGCTGCGCGCCATGTCCAGCGTCACCAGCATGCGTTCGGCCTCCTCGCCGGCGTGGGCCAGCAGTTCGCCCTGGGGGCCGCAGATGAAGCTGCCGCCCCAGAAGTCGATGCCCGGCGTGGCCCCGGAGGGGTCGGCCTCGTGGCCGACACGGTTGGCAACGATCACCGGCAGGCCGTTGGCCACGCCGTGGCTGCGCTGGATCAGGGTCCAGGCCTCCTTCTGGCGCCGTTTCTCCGGCGTGTCGTCCGGCGGATGCCAGCCGATGGCGGTGGGATAGAGCAGCAGCTCCGCGCCGGCCAGCGCCATCAGCCGGGCGGCCTCCGGGTACCACTGGTCCCAGCACACCAGCACGCCGAGGCGGCCCAGCGAGGTGTCGATGGGCGTGAAGCCCTGCTCGCGGCTGGGGTCCTGGTCGCCGGGGGTGAAGTAGAACTTCTCGTAGAAGCCCGGATCATCGGGGATGTGCATCTTGCGATAGTGGCCCACGCGGCCGCGGTCGCGGTCATAGACCACGGCGGTATTGTGGTAGAGGCCCGGCGCGCGGCGCTCGAACAGCGAGCCCACCAGCACGATGTCGAGCTCCTTGGCCAGCGCCGCCAGCCGCGTGCCGGTCGGCCCGTCGAGGGGCTCGGCCAGGTCGAAGACGTCGGTGTCCTCGGTCTGGCAGAAGTAGTGGGTGGCGTGAAGCTCCTGGAGCATCACCAGCTGGGCGCCGGCGCCGGCCAGCTCGCGGATGCCGGCCTCGCTCTCGGCGAGGCTTCGGGCCTTGTCGGGCCAGGCGGGCTGCTGGACCAGGCCGGCCTTGAGGGTGCGGGTCATGGTGAACTTTCCACGTTAGGTGTTTCTCGAGGCGGAGCCGGAGACAGCTTTCCGAGGGGCGCTGTGAATACCTCCCTGTACGCTACCGACGCCATCCCTGGCGTAGGACCCCTCTATAACCTGCCTCCGGCCCCTCGCGTTCAAGATTTGGCAGCCGCCTGGGTCTCCAGGCTGCCCCGGGGCAGCTGTATGGTCAGGCAGTGCAGGCTTCCATGCTGGCGGATCACGCTCAGGCAGTCGATGGGAATGATGTCGCGGCCCGGGAAGACGCCGGCCAGGGCGCCAAGCGCCCGGCTGTCGGCGGCGTCGCCGTAGGTCGGGACCAGCACCGCGCCGTTGATGATCAGGAAGTTGGCGTAGGTGGCGGGCAGGCGGTGCCCGTCCACCGGGTCGTGGCAGGCGCGCGGCCAGGGCAGGGGCACCAGCCGGTAGGGCTCGCCGTCGGCGCGGCGCAGGGCCTTGAGTTCGGCCTCCATGGCTTCGAGCGCCGCGTGGTGGGGATCGGCCGGATCGTCGCAGCGCACGTAGGCCAGGGTGGCCGGGTCGCAGAAGCGCACCAGGGTATCGACATGGCTGTCGGTGTCGTCGCCCTCCAGGTGGCCGTGGGCCAGCCACAGCACCCGCGAGATGCCGAGTTCCCGCTTGAGGCGCGCCTCCATGGCCGCCCGGTCGAGCCCGGGATTGCGGTTGGGGTTGAGCAGGCAGGCCTCGGTGGTCAGCAGGGTGCCCTCGCCGTCGGTCTCGATGGCGCCGCCCTCCAGCACCAGGTCGCTCGAGCTGACCGGGCAGGCGAAGGCGCCGGCCTCGGCCAGGCGCCGGGTCAGGGTGTTGTCCCGGGCGGCCTCGTACTTGCCGCCCCAGCCGGTGAAGGTGTAGTCGAGCAGCCGCGGCGCGTCGCCCTCGGTCACGGCGAGCGGGCCGTGGTCACGTGCCCAGGTGTCATCGGCCGGGGCGATCATCAGCCGCAGGCGAGCGGGGTCGACGCCCAGGCAGGCGAAACGCCGGCTCAGGTGGCTGCGGGTGGCCGCGTCCGGCACGGCGATCAGCACGGCCTGATAGCGGGCGATGGCCACCACCATGGCCTCCAGGGTCGCCTCGATGCGTTCGAGCAGGGGCGCCCAGTCGCTGTCGGCGCCGGGCCAGGTGAGTTGCACGGCATCCTGGGGATGCCATTCGGGAAGCAGGCGATGGGCCATGGGGCGAGTCTCGTGCGGGTCGTGACGGCGCAATGTAGGCCGCCGTCGTCAATGATGCAATCATCGCGCAAGCGGCCGCCGGCGGCGATGCAGGCGCGGCCAAAAAACCGTACCATGGGCGCCCGCCGACAAGGAACGTTCCCATGCTCGACCGTCTCCCCTTCCTGATCGGGTTGCGCTACGTGCGGGCCAAGCGTCGCAACCACTTCATCTCCTTCATCTCGCTGACCTCCATGCTGGGCCTCATGCTGGGGGTCGCGGTGCTCATCCTGGTGCTCTCGGTGATGAACGGCTTCGACCATGAGCTGCGCACCCGGGTGCTCGGCATGGTGCCGCACACCAAGATCGAGTCGCCGGGCGGGCTCACCGGCTGGCAGTCCCTGGCCGAGCGCCTCGTCGAGCGCGAACGGGTGATCGGCGCCGCCCCCTACGTGGAGCAGCAGGGCATGTTCTCGGTGGGCGGTCGCAACGAGGGTGCCATGGTCAACGGCATCGATCCCGCCTGGGAGAGTCGCGTGTCGATCGTCGACGAGCACATGCGCCAGGGCCGCCTCGACGACCTGGAGGCCGGCGAGTGGAACGTCGTGCTGGGCTCGATCCTGGCCCGTCGCCTGGGCGTGGGGGTGGGCGATCGCGTCACCCTGCTGGTGCCCGAGGCCTCGATCACCCCGGCCGGGGTCTTCCCCCGGCTCAAGCGCTTCACGGTGAGCGGCATCTTCAGCGTCGGCGCGGACCTCGACGCCGCCCTGGCCTATGCCCATATCGAGGACATGCAGACCCTGGCGCGACTGGGCGACGCCGTGGGAGGTCTGCGCCTGGAGCTCGACGACCTCTTCGCCGCCGGCAGCGAGACCCGCGCCATCATCAACGAGCTCGGCGCCGGATACCGGGGGCTCGACTGGACCTACTCCCACGGCAACCTCTTCCAGGCGATCCAGATGGAGAAGCGCATGATCGCGCTGCTGCTGACGGTCATCATCGCCGTGGCGGCCTTCAACATCGTCTCCACCCTGGTGATGGTGGTCACCGACAAGCGGGCCGACATCGCCATCCTGCGAACCATCGGCGCCACCCCGCGCTCGATCATGGGCATCTTCATCGTCCAGGGGCTGGCGATCGGCGTGATCGGCATCCTGGTCGGCGTCACCCTGGGCGTGCTGCTGGCGCTCACCGTGTCGGACCTGATCGGCTGGGTGGAGAGCACCTTCGGCATCCATTTCCTCGATGCCGGCGTCTACTTCATCAGCGAGCTGCCGTCGCGGCTGATCTGGTCCGACGTGCGCAACATCGTCGCCGCGGCCTTCATCCTGACCTTCCTCTCGACCCTCTATCCGGCCTGGCGGGCCGCGCGGGTCCAGCCTGCCGAGGTACTGCGCTATGAGTGATACGGCCACGACGCCACGCACCGATGCGGCCAGCCGAGCGGAGCGGGTGATGCTCGAGTGTCGCGACCTGACCCGCGTCTATCGCGAGGGGCCGCGGGATCTGACCGTGCTGGACGGCCTCGAGATGCGGGTGCAGGCCGGCGAGCGGGTCGCCGTGGTCGGCAGCTCCGGCTCCGGCAAGACCACGCTCTTGAACCTGCTGGGCGGGCTGGATCAGCCCAGCCGCGGCGAGGTGTGCATCGCCGGCGAATCGCTGCTGGCACTCAACGACGCCGACCTGGGGCGCTTTCGCAACCGCCAGATCGGTTTCGTCTACCAGTTCCATCACCTGCTGGCGGAGTTCACGGCGCTGGAGAACGCGGCCCTGCCGCTGATCGTGCGCGGGCAGCGCAAGCGCCACGCCGAGGCGCGCGCCCGAGAGCTGCTGGAGCGAGTCGGCATGGCCGACCGGGCCGATCACAAGCCGGGTGAGCTCTCCGGAGGCGAGCGCCAGCGGGTGGCCATCGCCCGGGCGCTGGTCACCGACCCCAGCCTGATGCTGATGGATGAGCCCACCGGGAACCTCGACCAGACCACCGCGGCGAGCATCCTCGCGCTGATGGATGAGCTGGCGGCCAGTGCGGCCTGCGCCTTCGTGATCGTCACCCACGATCCGGGGCTCGCCGCCCATCAGGATCGCGTCCTCAAGCTCGACGGCGGACGCCTGATCGAACAGCCCTCTAACGCCTGAGCGTGTCCGGTTGAGCGCTGCAACAGCGGCCGGCGCCTTGGCGCCGGCCGCTGGCGTTGCACGTCACGATTTCTGGACGGCCTCTCGCGAGCGGCGGCGCCGACGCGTGCGCTGACGCCAGCTGCGGGACACCTGCCAGCGCCAGATCAGGCGTATCGCCAGGTTGGCCAGGGCGGCGGTGACCACCGCCGCGACCAGCGACCCGAGCGCGAGTGCCGGCAGGATCTCCACGAGCTGCTCGGCGATCCACTGGGTGGAGATGTGATCCGGGGCCGGGCGCACCGGCGTGTCCAGCAGCCAGGCGCCGAGGCGATAGTTGCCGAAGAAGATCAGCGGCATGGTCAGCGGATTGGTGATCCACACCAGACCGATCGACAGCGGCAGGTTGCAGCGTGCCAGCCAGGCGCCCAGGGCGGCCACCAGCATCTGGAAGGGGATCGGCAGCAGGGCACTGAACAGCCCCACGGAGAAGGCGTTGGCCACGCTGCGTCTCGTCAGCACCCACAGCGACGGGTTGGCGATCAGGTGGCCGACCACGCGCAGGGAGCGACGGCGCCGGAGGGCGTCGGGGTGGGGCAGGTAGCGCTGCAGGAGTCTGCGCGGCATGAAGACGAGCTCGCGGCGTCGAAACCCGAGCTATTATCCATAGAAGTCGCCTGCCTCGCCATGATGCGTCTCGCCGACGCGACGGAGGGCGAGGCGTCCGCCTGCCGTTCAGGGATGACATCATGTCGCTGGGTCTGGCCATTCCCCTGGCGCTTGCCGTGCTGGCTGGCGTGCTGGGAGGGCATCTTGCCGTACCGGGAAGCGCCGAGCTGCTCGCCCTCGCCTTCCTGATGGCCCTGACAAGTCTCCGCCCGCGACTCGCGCTGGGGCTCGCGGTAACGGCTCTGGTCGCCGCCCAGCTGCTGGTGGTGAGCGGCGGCGAGCTCGCCGCCGGCCTGACCCGCCAGGCGCTGCGCCTCGAGGGGCGTCTTGACTCGGTGCGTCGCGACGCGAATCTCGCACGGGTGGTCATGTCGGTGGATAAGTGCCGTGCGCTGTCGAGGGGCGTCCCGGCCTGTGACGACCTGACGCGGGTGCGCCTCTCCGTCTTCGAGGCCCCCGACCTGGTGGCGGGCGAGCGCTGGGCGCTGACGGTGCGGCTACGTCCGCCGTCCGGCTTCGCCAATCCCGATACCTTCGACTACGAGGCCTGGCTGCGGCGGGAGGGCATCCAGGCCAGCGGCTACGTGCGTCGCGACCCGCCGCCGGTCAGGCTCGACGAGGCCGGCGTCTCGCTGCGCCGACAGGCCCTCGAGCACCTCGACGCCCAGCCGTTGTCGGGTCGCCAGGCGCGCTGGCTGGCGGCGCTGACCCTGGGGGCGAGCGAGCGCTTGGAGCGCGCCGATTGGGATCTGCTCAACGCCAGCGGCACCACTCACCTGATGGTGATCTCCGGCCTCCACGTCGGCCTGGTGGCGACCTTCGCCCTGTGGCTCGCCCGCGGCGCGGCCCGGCTGCTCACGCCCGGGGCCTGGCGGCTGGCGGTCTGGCCCTGGTGGGTCGCCGCCGCCTCGGCGGTGGGCTATGCCGGCCTCGCCGGGCTGGAGCCGCCGGCGCTGCGCGCCATGATCATGGTCCTGGTGGGGCTCTGGGTGGCCAGCGGGCGCCACGCGCCCGGCCCCTGGCAGGCCTGGTGGCTGGCGCTGGGTCTGGTGCTCTCGATCGACCCGCTCTCGGCCTGGCGGCCCGGCCTCTGGCTGTCGTTTGCCGCGGTGGCGCTGCTGATCCTGATCTGGCAGGGGAGACCACGTCCGCGGGGCCTGGGAGGGTGGCTGTGGGCCCTGGTGCGCACCCAGCTGCTGCTGGCGCCGGTGATGGCGGCCGCCGTGCTGTTGGCCTTCGATCGGCTGGCACCGGCGGCGCCGCTGATCAACCTGATCGCCGTGCCGCTGGTCAGCACTCTGCTGGTACCCCTGGGGCTGCTCGGCTGGCTCACCGCCTGGCTGCCCCCGCTCTCGACGCTCTGCTGGAGCCTGTTCGGCTGGCTGGTGGAGGCCCTGGCCGCGCTGCTCGAGCTGGCGGTCGCCTGGCTGCCGCTATGGCGGCCGGCCCCGGCGCGAGTGCTACCACTCGCTCTGGCGCTGGGGCTGGGTGGCCTCACGTGGGCGTTGCCGGGGCTCGCGATGCGGCTGCGCCTGATGGCCACGGCGACGCTGATGCTGCTGCCGCTGGGCCTGCCGGCCCCGTCGCCGGTGCTCCCCGAGGGACAGCTGCGGGTCCGGGTGCATGACGTGGGCCAGGGCCAGCTGATCGAGTTGCGCACCGCCGGCTATCGGGCCCTCTACGATACCGGGCCGCGCTTCGCCTCGGGCTTCATGCCGCTGGCCGCGCTATGGCCGCCCGGCCAGCGCTTCGACGACCTCATCGTCAGTCACGCCGACCAGGACCATGCCGGTGGCCTGCCGGCGCTGCTCGACGCGCATCGGGTGGAGCGCGTCCTGGCGCCCCCCGGCGAAACCCTTGGGCTGCCGGCCAGGCCCTGCACGGCGGGGCGCCGTTGGCGGCGCGACGGGGTCAGCTTTCGCATCCTGTGGCCGCCTCGACAGACCGCCGGGCTCTCCGCCAACGATCGCTCCTGCGTCCTGCTGGTCAGTGCGGGGGGCCAGCGGTTGCTGATCACCGGCGACGTCGGTCGCCAGGCCGAGCGACGCTTTCTCGACGAGGTCGAGCCGGGAATCACGCTGCTGGTGGCGGGTCATCACGGCAGCGACACCAGCTCCGGGCTCCAGCTGGTGCGGCGTCTGGCACCGCGCCACGTGATCTTCAGCGCGGCGCGCCACAATGCCTTCGGCCACCCCGCGGCCCCCGTCGTGCGCCGATTCCGCGAGGTGGGCAGCTGCCTGTGGAGTACCGCCCGGGACGGCGCCGTGACCCTGTGGCTGGGTGACGAGGCGCGCCGGGAGATCCTCGCCGAGCGGCCGGCCGCCGGGCGGCGCGGCGGTGTCGGAGGCGGCTGCCTTGCGTTAGAATCGCGCCACTGATGTCGGCCCGTGGGCCGGCCCTACCCGGGGAGAGTGCCATGGACATGATGGATGCCCTGATCGCCGGCGGCTGGTTGATGGTGCCGCTGCTGGGTTGCTCGCTGCTGGCCTCGGTGATCATCATCGAGCGCCTGTGGACCCTGCGCGCTCGCCGCATTGCCCCCCGTGGGCTCGGCCAGGAGGTCTGCCAGCTGGTGGCGCGTGGGCAGGTGAATCTCTACTGGCTGGAGGCGCACTCGCCGCTGGGCGGCGTGCTCGCCGCCGGATTGCGCAACGCCCGGCTCGGTCACGAGCAGGTGCGGGCCCGGCTACAGGAAGCGGCGACCGCGGTGATTCACGACATGGAGCGCTTCCTTAGCCCACTGGGCACCATCGCCGCGATCACCCCGCTGATCGGCCTGCTGGGCACCGTGGTCGGCATGATAGAGGTGTTCGCGGTGATCGTCAGCGGCGACGGGGCGAGTCGTACCGCGGATCTCGCCGGCGGCATCTCCCGCGCGCTGGTGACCACCGCGGCGGGTCTCACCGTGGCGATTCCGGCGCTGATGTTCCATCGCTACTTCCAGCGCCGGGTCGAGGACATCACCGTGCGCATGGAAGAGCAGGCCGGCCAGGTGGTCGAGTACCTGGCCCACTATCCGGGCGAACTGGTGCTGGCCGAACGCCACGCCGACGAGGCGCACCCGGCGGCGCGCGGCGACGACCGTCGCGAGGCGGATGGGCGCATCGCGCCGCGGGTGAAGCCGTCGTGAGATTCCCCCGGCGACGACGCGATCCGGTGGAGGTCAACCTCACGCCGCTGATCGACGTGGTCTTCCTGCTGCTGATCTTCTTCATGGTCTCGACCACCTTCGAGACCCGCCAGGCGCTCGAGCTCGAGCTCCCCGAGAGTGTGAGCGGCCAGCCGATGGAGGCCGCGCCGGTGACCCTGGTGGTCACCTCGGCGGGCGAGTATCGCCTGGGCGAGCGGGTCCACACGGCCGGGACCCTGGGCGATGCCCTGGCGGCAGAGGCCGAACAGGCCCGCGAACATGGCCTCGTGATCGAGGCCGACGGGCGGGCCGCCCACGCCGATGTGGTGCGCGTGCTGGACCGGGCCGCCGGTCTTGGGATCCGGCACGTGCGTATCGCCACCGAGGCCGTTGCAACCCCTCAAGCGGAGACACCGTGATCGAACATTCCGGCTGGACCCTCTACAAGCGCCTGCTGGGCTATGTGAAGCCCTACTGGCGTGCCTTCGCCCTGGCGATCCTCGGCTACGTGATCTACGCCGCCTCGAGCACCGCCCTGGCCGAGATGATGAAGCGGCTGATCGATGGCATCCAGAACCCGGACGCGGCCTTCCGCCTGTTCCTGCCGCTGTTCGTGGTGGGCATGTTCGCGGCACGCGGCCTCGGCACCTTCCTCGGCACTTACTTCATGAGCAGCGTGGCGCGCAACCTGGTCCACGTGCTGCGCTGCGACGTCTTCAACCACATCCTGCACCTGCCGGGGCGCTTCTTCGATGCCCACTCCACCGGGCAGCTGATCTCCCGGGTGACCTACCACGTCGAGCAGGTCACCGGGGCCGCCACCAAGGCAGTCACCATCCTGCTGCGCGAGGGCCTCTTCGTGATCGGCCTGGTGGTCTACCTGCTGTGGACCAACTGGATGCTGACCCTGCTGTTCCTGGCCGTGACCCCGCTGATCGGCGGCGTGGTCAGCTATGCCAGCAAGCGCTTCCGGCGCATCTCGCGGCGTATCCAGCGTTCCATGGGGGATGTCACTCATGTCGCCTCCGAGGCGCTTTCGGGCTACCGGGTGGTGCGCACCCACGGTGCCGAGGACTTCGAGAAGTCGCGTTTCGAGAAGGCCAGCGAGGTCAACCGTCGTCAGAGCATGAAGGAGGCGCTGACCAAGGCCACCAGCACCCCGGTGATCCAGCTGCTGGTGGCGCTGTCACTGGCGCTGCTGGTGTGGCTCGCCATGGCACCGGCGCTGCTCGACGAGATGACGCCGGGCGAATTCGTCGCCTTCATCACCGCCGCCGCCCTGATGGCCAAGCCGGTGCGCCAGCTCACCGAGATCAACAGCGAGATCCAGAAGGGCATCGCCGCCGCCGGCGAACTCTTCGGGTTGCTCGAGGAGCCCCCCGAGCCGGACACCGGAACCCATGAGCCGGGTCGGCTCGAGGGGCGGGTCCGCTTCGAGGACGTGCGCTTCGCCTACGGTGACGACCAGCCCGAGGTGCTCAAGGGCATCGATCTGGAGGTGGCCCCCGGCGAGATGGTCGCCATCGTCGGCCGCTCCGGCAGCGGCAAGTCGACCCTCGTCGGCCTGCTGCCGCGCTTCTATCGCCCCACTTCAGGGCGGCTGTTGATCGATGGCGTGGAGCAGGGCGAGTACCGCCTGGCCCCGCTGCGTCGCCAGATCGCCCTGGTCTCCCAGCAGGTCACGCTGTTCAACGCGACGATCGCCGACAACATCGCCTATGGCGTGTCCGACGCCGATCCCGCCGCCATCGAGGCCGCCGCCCGGGCCGCCCATGCCCACGAGTTCATCGAGCGGATGCCGCACGGCTACGACAGCATGGTGGGGGAGAACGGCGTGATGCTCTCCGGCGGCCAGCGCCAGCGCCTGGCCATCGCCCGGGCGATCTTCAAGGACGCCCCGCTGCTGGTGCTCGACGAGGCGACCTCGGCGCTGGATACCGAATCCGAACGCTACATCCAGGCGGCCCTGGAGGAAGTGTGTCGCGGCCGGACGACCTTCGTCATCGCCCACCGCCTCTCGACCATCGAGCGGGCCGACCGCATCCTGGTCATGGAGCGGGGCGAGATCATCGAGCAGGGCTCTCACGACGAGCTGCTGGCGCAAGACGGCGCCTATGCGGCGCTGCACCGGCTGCAGTTCCAGGAGTCCGGGCCGGCATGAACGGCCTCGGCGAGCGCTGGCTGACGGCGGCCTATCGCGGCGACGCCTGGCTGGGCGTCCTGCGGCCCCTGGAGGCCCTCTATCGCCTGGCCGTGCGCCGCCGTGCCGCGGCCTATGCGTCCGGGCGCAAGCCGGTGTGTCGGACCCCGGTGCCGGTGATCGTGGTCGGCAACGTCACCCTGGGCGGCACCGGCAAGTCGCCGCTGGTCGCCTGGCTGGCCCGGCACCTGGCCGAGCGGGGCTGGTCGCCGGGCATCCTCTCCCGGGGCTATGGCGGTCACAGCGAGCGCTATCCGCTGCTGCTGGACACGACGACCCCGGCCACCGCCTGCGGCGACGAGCCGCGCATGCTGGCCGACCAGACGGGGCTGCCGGTGGTGGTGGACCCCGACCGGCCGCGCGGCGCGAGGCGCCTGCTCGAGGCGGGCTGCGATATCCTGATCAGCGACGACGGCCTGCAGCACCTGGCGCTGGGGCGCGACCTGGAGCTGGTGGTGGTGGACGGGCGGCGCGGCCTCGGTAACGGCCGCTGCCTGCCGGCGGGCCCGCTGCGCGAGCCGCCCTCAAGGCTCGAGCGCGTGGATGCGGTGGTGATCAACGGCCAGCCCGCCGTCGCGCCGCCCCCCGGGGCCCACGGCATGGCCCTGGAACCCGCCGCCTGGCGCCGCCTGGGCGATGGCCGGCGCTTCCCGCTCTCGCCCCTGCCCTTCGCGGGGCCGGTGCACGCCATCGCCGGCATCGGCCATCCGCCGCGCTTCTTCGCGACCCTGGCGGACCTGGGCGTCGAGGCGATGCCCCATGCCTACGCGGATCACCACCGCTACACGGCAAAGGAGCTCGCCTTCGGCGACGACCGGCCGCTGGTGATGACCGCCAAGGACGCGGTGAAGTGCCGGGGCCTGGCGCCCGACGGGAGCTGGGTCCTCGAGGTGGAGGCGCGCCCCGATGCCGGCTTCGTCGACTGGCTGGCGCAGCGACTGGACAGCCTGTCATCATCGTATCCGCCGCCGGGCGAGGCCCGGGCGGCGAACTGAACCACCACGAGGGGGAGTCATGGACAAGGAACTGCTGGCAATGCTGGTCTGCCCGCTATGCAAGGGCAAGCTCAAGTACCACCGCGAGGCCCTCGAGCTCGAGTGCCGCTTCGACGGCCTCGCCTACCCGATCCGCGACGGCA
>JAWWBV010000016.1:0-18352 GCA_033720795.1 Halomonas sp.
ACCGAGGGCACGATCTTGTCTAGCCAGCTCATGTCAGAAACACTTCCGTAAAGGCTGATGCTCCCGGCGGCGCCGGGAGCAGGGTCGATTCGTTGGCGAGGAGGATCAGGCGTCCAGCGCCTGGCGCATCTCTCCCAGGACCGCCTCGAGGGCGGCGGGAATCGCCTCGGGATGCTCGGCATTCTCGGCGATGCGATTGACCAGCGCCGAGCCGACGATCACACCGTCGGCGACCTTGCCCACCTCCGCGGCCGAGGCCCCGTCGCGGATCCCGAAGCCCACGCACAGCGGCAGATCGGTCATCTCGCGCAGCGGCGCCAGATGCTCGGCCACGTCGTCGGCATTGAGGGTCGCCGAGCCGGTCACACCCTTCAGCGAAACATAGTAGAGATAGCCCTCGCCGTGGGCGCATATTGTAGCGGCCCGGGCACGCGAAGTGGTAGGGGCGACCAGGAAGATCGATGCCAGGCCGCGTGCCTTGAGCAGCGGGCCGACCTCGTCGGCCTCCTCCGGCGGCATGTCGACGATCAGCACGCCGTCGACGCCGGCCTCGGCGGCCTGGTCGGCGAAGGCCTCGAGGCCGAGGCGCTCCACCGGATTCAGGTAGCCCATCAGCACGACGGGGGTCTCGGGGTCGGTACTGCGGAACTCACGGACCATTTCGAAGAGGTGGCTGAGCCGCACGCCCTTCTTGAGGGCCCGCTCGCAGGCCTTCTGGATCACCGGCCCGTCGGCCATGGGGTCCGAGAAGGGCACGCCCAGCTCGATCACGTCGGCCCCCGCCGCCACCAGGGCGTGCATGAAGCCGACGGTGTGCTGGGGCGCCGGATCGCCGGCGGTGATGTAGGGAATCAGCGCGCGCCGGCCCTCGGCCTTGAGCGCCGCGAAGCGTTGGTCGATACGATTCATGGTTTGGGCCGTCATCTAGAATTCGATCCCGTCGATCTTCGCCACCGTCATGATGTCCTTGTCACCACGGCCGGAGAGGTTGATCACGATGTTCTGGTCGGGACGCATGGTCGGCGCCAGCACCTTGGCATAGGCCAGGGCGTGGGCGGACTCCAGCGCCGGCATGATGCCCTCGACGTGGGTCAGCTCGCGAAACGCCTCGAGCACCTCGGTGTCGTTGGCGGCCACGTAGTTGACCCGGCCGACGTCCTTCCACAGCGCGTGCTCGGGGCCGACGCCCGGGTAGTCCAGGCCCGCCGAGACCGAGTGGGTGTCGGAGACCTGCCCCCCCTCGTCGGACATCAGGTAGGTGCGGTTGCCGTGCAGCACGCCACGCGGGGCGCCCGACGCCAGGGGCGCGGCGTGGCGCCCGGTCTCGACGCCGTCGCCGCCGGCCTCGACGCCGTACATGACGACGTCATCGTCCTCGACGAAGGGGTAGAAGAGGCCCATGGCATTGGAGCCGCCGCCGACGCAGGCGATCAGCGCATCGGGCAGCTTGCCGAACTCCTCGAACGACTGTCGACGCGCCTCGCGGCCGGCCACGGCGTTGAAGTCGCGCACCAGCATCGGATAGGGGTGCGGTCCCGCCACGGTGCCGATGATGTAGAAGGTATTGTCGACGTTGGTCACCCAGTCCCGCAGCGCCTCGTTCATGGCATCCTTGAGGGTCCGCGTGCCGGAGGTGACCGGGATGACGTTGGCCCCCAGCAGACGCATGCGATAGACGTTGAGCTTCTGGCGCTCGACGTCCTCGGCCCCCATGTAGACCTCGCACTCGAGCCCCAGCCGCGCCGCCACGGTGGCCGTGGCCACCCCGTGCTGGCCGGCGCCGGTCTCGGCGATCACCCGAGGCTTGCCGCTCTTCTTGGCCAGCAGCGCCTGGCCGATGGTGTTGTTCACCTTGTGGGCGCCGGTGTGGTTGAGGTCCTCGCGCTTGAGCCAGATCTGCGCCCCACCCAGCTGCTTCGACCATCGCTCGGCATGATAGAGCGGTGACGGGCGGCCCACGTAATGGGCCAGGTCATAGTCGAATTCCGCCTGGAAGGCCGGGTCATCGCGAAGACTCAGGTAGGTCTTCTCCAGCTCATCCAGGGCGAAGCTCAGGGTCTCCGAGACGAACCGGCCGCCGTAGGCGCCGAAATGGCCACGGGCATCCGGCAGTCGGGTCAGGTCACTGAACTTGCTCACGAAAGACACCTCACAGGGTCGCCAGAGGGGGTGTAGGGGGATCAGGGTGACGCCGAGGACTCAGCGCGCGCGCCGCTCGTCGGCCCGTCGCACGGCGCCGAGGAAGGCCGCCATGCGGGCGGCGTCCTTGACGCCGGGCGCGGTCTCGATGCCACCGGAGACATCCACCGCGAAGGGGCCAACGGCCGCGATCGCCGCATCGACATTGTCCGGCGTCAGGCCTCCGGCGAGGATAACAGGTTTTGCCAGGCTTGCGGGGATTCGCGACCAGTCGAAGGTCTCCCCGGTGCCCCCCGGCACGCCGGGGCGATAGGCGTCGAGCAGCAGCGCCCGGGCGCCGTGATAGGCCTCGGCCGCGGCGGGCAGGTCGAGGCCCTCGCGCATGCGCAGGGCCTTGATCCAGGGCCGCCCGGACGCCTCGCAGACCTCCGGGGACTCGTCACCGTGGAACTGCAGCAGGTCCAGGTGCGGCGCGCAACGCTCGACCAGGGACGGTGCCGGGTCGACGAAGAGCCCCACGCGGGTGACGAAGGCCGGCACCCGGGCGCTCAGCTCGGCGAGCCGGCGCTCATCGATGGCGCGCCTGCTGCCCGGCCAGAGCACGAAGCCCAGGGCGTCGGCGCCGGCGGCCACGGCGGCGTCGACGTCCGCCTCGCGGGTCAGGCCGCAGAACTTGATGCGGGTACGACGTTGGGAAGCCAGGACGGTCAAGGAAGTCTTCTCCTGATCAACAAGGGTAAGCGCTCCCACAAGGCTACCGTGCCATGACCGTATTGTGGGAGCGATATTCATATCGCGACGGCGCCGCCAGGCGCCCAGGATAACCCCACCGCCGCTGCGCGCCGGATCGCGACGCCAGTCGAGGCGTCGAACCGGTCGCTCCCACAGGGGACGCCGATCGCGGCCCGGCTAGGCCCCCTCCGCCACCGGACGCCCACGCCGAAACGCCACCATCGGGCAATCGGGCAGCGCTCGCTCGCCGGTCCACTCGCCGAGGAAGGCCAGCAGGTTGGGGCCCAGCGGCTCGCGCGGCAGGCCCCAGCCCTCGTCGTAGAGGGAGTCGACGAAGTGCAGGCCGCAGGCGGGGGCGGTCACGTCCCCCAGGGTGCGATCCTTCAGCACCATGAGCTCGCTCAGGTAGTCGTCGCCCCGTTCGCCCCGCCCCACGGTCACCAGGGCACCCACGATGTTGCGGATCATGTGGTGCAGGAAGGCGTTGCCCTGGACGTCGACGACCACCAGGGGGCCGTGGCGATGCACCTCGATGAAGTGGAGGTGGCGCCAGGGCGTCTTCGACTGGCAACCGGCCGCGCGGAAGCTCGAGAAGTCGTGCTCGCCCACCAGCGCCTGGGCGGCCCGGTGCATGGCCTCGGCGTCCAGGGGGTCGCGACACCAGGTGGCGTTGGCGCGCTCCAGCACCGGCCGGCTCGGCTGGTTGAGGATCACGTAGCGGTAGCGCCGGGCCAGGGCCTTGAAGCGGGCATGGAAATCGTCGGGGACCGACTTCACCCAGCGCACCGCGACATCGCGCGGGAGGTTGGCATTGGTGCCGAACACCCAGGCCTTCTCGGAGCGGGTGACGGGGGGATCGAAGTGGACGATCTGGCGGGTCGCGTGGACGCCGGAGTCGGTGCGGCCGCTGCAATGGACGGTGATCGAGTGACCGGCCGCCACCTTCGCGAGCGCGGCCTCGACGGCGCCCTGCACCGAGGGGGAGTGCTTGAGGCGCTGCCAGCCGCAGTAGCCGCTGCCGTCGTACTCCACCCCCAGGGCCAGGCGGCCGCTCAGGGGGTGGTGTTCATCGAGGGATCTGAAAAGGGTCATTCGGCCTCATGGCAGGTGTTGATCCAGCAGGTCGCGGGCCTCCTGCCGGGCATCCGGATCGTCGGCCTCGTCGATCAGGCGCTCGAGCAGCACCCGACCCTGACCGCGCTCGCCGGCATCGAGCAGGCGGCGCGCCTCGGCGAGCGTCGACGCCGGGGAGGCCGCCGCGGAAAAGGGATCATTATCCCGCGACAGCGGCGGGAAGGCCACCTCCTCGACGTCCCACTCCTCGGACAACTCGCGTCCCTCGCGCGACTCGGAGGCCGCCGATGGCGCCTCGCCCCCGCCGAGGCCGGACGGCGTGAAGTCGACGCTGGGCTGCATCGGCGTCTCCTCCCGCGGCGCGGGATTCGCCTCCAGGGTGGGGGGATGGTAATCGATGATGTCGTGCCCGTCGTCGGCGTGAACGGTCGCCAGCGGCGTCTCGGCGATCGACGACGCCGGCTCCGCCTCGCCAGCCCCGCGATCCTTGTGATCCTCGAAGTCCTCGTGAGTATCGGGGAGCTCTTGAGCCTCCGGCGTCTCCCGGGCATCGTGCGCCACCCTGGAAGAGGCGGTACCAGAGGGCTCGACGGCGGGTTCCGGCTCGGGGGAGCGATAGGCGGCCAGGGGATCGGGCGCCCGCTCGACGCGCGATGCCTCCTCGCCGGATCGCTCTTCGGCCGCAACGGCGCCCTCATCGCCGTCCGGCGTCTCGGACCCATCGAAGCGACGCGGTTGATGCTCGTCGGGAGCGGGGAACACGGCCCGCTCGGGGTCGGACGAGGCGGCATGCACCGCGTAGCGCTGCATCAGCTGGGTCATCTCGGCCTGGACATCGGGATCGCCGCCTGCACGCAGCTGGTCGGCCTGACGCGCCGCGGCGCTGCGATCGCCCTGCTCGAGCAGCACTCGCAGCAGCTTGAGCCTCAGGTCGTCGCGACCGGGCTCGCGTACCAGGCTCGCCTCCAGCAGTTCGCGAGCCTGATCGTAGCGCCCATAGGCGATGAAGATATCGGCTTCGTTGATGGCCTCGGCCTCGGGCATGGCGGCGCGCACCGGCGCCCTCGGCGCCTCGTCACGCTCCGGGACGCGCGCCTCCTCGGCGGCCCTGCCCCCGGCTCCCGGCATCACCACGCCGCTGGTCGCGGGATCCACCGGACGGGCCTCGTTGAAGACCGGCGCCGGCGCCTGCTCCTCACGACGCCGCCGGCGCACCAGCGCCCAGAGCGCCAGCAGCGCCGCCAGGCCGGCACCGCCCAGTATCAGGGGGCGATCCATGGTGCCCCGATAGAGGGCGCCCCACCAGGGCTCCGGCTGCGCCTCCGACGATGCGCTGCCCGGGGCCACCACGCCGCCCGCGCCGGCGGCATCGACGCCGCTGCCGCCGGCGGCGAGGCTCGCCAGCTGCTCGCGCATGGCCTCCACTTCCTCACGCAGATCACCGAGCGCCGCCTGCAGCGCATCCCGCTCGCTGCGCACCGCAGCCAGGGACTCCTGACTCTCTTGCCAGCGCTCCTCGAGACGCAGCAGGCGCTGATCCTCGGTGAGCTCACCGCTGCCCTGGATCATCGCCAGCACTCCGGGGTCGATGACACTCCCCTCTCCCTGGGCCGCCGGCGACAGCGCCAGAGTGGGCGTCGTGCCCGCGCCCTGCGACGATGCGGCAGCGCCTGTCGCGTCGCCCGCCTCACCCTCGACGACGCCATCCGTCGTGAGACCGCCCTCGGCGGCCATCTCGGCGTCGCTCAACAGCGTCAGCCGCTGCCCACCTTCGCTGTCGTCATCCGCCGTGATCGCTGTGGTATCGGCCGCGGCATCCTCCGGCCTCGATGCCGGGGCCTGGGTCGAGGCACTGGCCACGGCCGACGCCGGCTCGGTGCCGCCGAGCGGCACCCGAGCCGGGGCGCCACTGCCGCGATTGGCCCAGGCCTGGTTCATGGCCTGGACGACATCGCCGGCCTGGGCGTCGGAGCGCGCCGCGATGGCCTCGCGAGGCGGCACCACCAGGGTAAAACCGGCCCGCATGGCGTTGATGTTACCCGAGGGAAAGACCTCCGGGTTGGCCTCGACCAGGGCGACCATCATCTGATTCATGCTGATACCGCTATCCGGGCGCAGGCGACCCGCCACGGCCCACAGGGTATCGCCGGGACGCACCCAGGCGGGGTTGCCGGTGCCGGCCGCGGCCGAGGTGCGAGCCACGGGGCGCGTGGCGGCGTCCGACGCGCCCGTCGGCGGACGTGAAGGCGATGCGGCCTCCCGCGGCGGCGTCGAGGGAGCCGCGACCAGGGCCGGCAGGCGATCATAGTCCGGCGGGTCGAGCAGCAGGGTCACCTCGCGCAGCTGCTGGCCGCCGGGCCAGTCGAAGCGCAGCAGCAGGTCGATCCAGGGCTCGCGTACGGCACGCTCGGTGGTCAGGTCGACCATCAAGCGACCCTGGCGACGGGTCACCTCCATCTTCACGCTGGCCGCCAGCGGCGTGCGCGTAAGCCCCGCCGCCGAGAAGGCCCCTTCGTCGGCCACCGAGACGTTGAGCAGCCCGGGCTGCAGGCCGGCACTGTCGGTCAAGGGGATACTCGCTCGCAGCGGCGCACTGAGCGTCGACTTGACCTCGGCCTCCCCCAGGCCGAGGGCCAGCGCTAGCGGGCTGGCGGCGGAGAGCGAAAGCAGCATGGCGAGTGTCAGCTTGCGTTTCATCGGGGTCCCTTGCGTCGTTGCTGCCGACGCCGCGAACCGGGCGACGGACTGGTCATATCTTCTTAGTCGTCTTGATGTCTATGTAACACATTCCACTCAAGGGCGCGCCAACACGCGGCATCAGCGGATCCCATACTTTTCACCATACGACATGGATGATGGGCGCCGCGAATCGCCCCACCAACGAAATGCGGGGCGCCTCCCTCAGGAGGCGCCCCGCACGTACACGGCGTGGCGGTCAGACGCCCGACGCTTACCGCACGCGCCTTACTGTTCGCGCAGGATCTTCAGCATGCGCTTGAGGGGTTCGGCGGCCCCCCACAGCAGCTGGTCGCCGACGCTGAAGGCGGAGAGGTACTCACCGCCCATGGCCAGCTTGCGCAGGCGCCCGACGGGCACCGTCAGGGTACCGGTGGCGGCCGCCGGGGTGAGGCCGTCGATGGTGGCATCCTTGTCGTTGGCGATGACCTTGACCCACTCGTTATGCTTGGCCAGACGATCCTCGATCTCGTCGATCGGCACGTCCTTCTTGAGCTTGATGGTGAAGGCCTGGCTGTGGGAGCGCATGGCGCCGATGCGCACGCAGAGCCCATCGATGGGGATCGGATTGTCCTGGAGACCGAGGATCTTGTTGGTCTCCACGGAGCCCTTCCACTCCTCCTTGCTCTGGCCGTTCTCCATGGGCTTGTCGATCCAGGGCAGCAGGCTTCCGGCCAGCGGAGCACCGAAGTTGTCGGTGGGGAAGTCGCCGCTGCGCATGGCCGCGGTCACCTTGCGATCGATATCCAGGATGGCGCTGGCCGGGTCGGCGAGCTCGCCGGCCACGCTGTCCCGCAGGCCGCCCATCTGGTTGAGCAGCTCGCGCATGTGCTTGGCGCCGGAGCCGGAGGCGGCCTGGTAGGTCATGGAGGTCATCCACTCGATCAGGTCGGCCTCGAAGAGCCCACCGAGGCCCATCAGCATCAGGCTGACGGTGCAGTTGCCGCCGACGAAGGTCTTGGCGCCACGGGCCAGCTGGGCGTCGATGACGCCGCGGTTGACCGGGTCGAGGACGATGGTCGCCTCGTCGGCCATGCGCAGGGTGCTGGCGGCATCGATCCAGTAGCCCTTCCAGCCGCCCTGGCGAAGGTCGGCGTAGACCTTCTCGGTGTACTCGCCGCCCTGGCAGGTGACGACCACGTCCAGCGCCTTGAGGGCCTCGAGGTCGAAGGCGTCCTTGAGCGGAGGGACGTCGACGCCGACGTCGGGTCCTGCCTGGCCGACCTGGGAGGTGGTGAAGAAGATCGGCTCGATGCCCTTGAAGTCGCCGTCATCGAGCATCCGCTGCATCAGCACGGAACCGACCATGCCACGCCAACCGACAAAACCGACTTTCAACATGTAAAGTCCTCCAGAAATCGAATGTGGCAAACATTATACACGAGCCCCTCCCCCCCTGGCAGACGTCGATCAGCCCTGGCCATCGTCAGATGTGGCCAGCATCCGACGCTGGCGCCCCCTGCCAGAGCACGCACCATGTAACCACCTTGACAAAATGGTGGCATTATGTAAACTTATGTAACAAGCCGTCGAGCGGCATGGATATGGATGGCATCGAATGCCTACGGCAAGGCGGTTCGAGAGCCTCACTCGGAATTCGGCCCATCCATTGACGCACAAGGACAAGACCCCACCGAAGGGGGCTCTGGCTATGCTCCACGATATCGCCGCCCTTGCCAATTGGAACGCCCCGGGCACCATGGAGAAACGCGGGCACTCGAGAGCCATCGTCCCGCGTTACCACTACAGCACCTACGGCCTCGTGCTCAGCTCGCAGTTCGAGCTCCCCGAACTTCGCGGGATCGTGCCTACGCCCAGCCCCGATATCGAAATACTGGCCGACTCCTTCCCTGAAGACCCGACGAATTGCGGCGTTAGCGAGGTCGACCTTCAGGGTTCCGCCGACTGCTCCCAGTTCGTCTTCGAAGGGGTTGCCCGTTATCGAATCGAACAGGGAAAGCGTATCCTGATCGACCGGCGCGTGTTGAAGGCCCGGGGAACCGGCACGCCCGACAGGGATCTGCGAGGCCATCTGCTGGGCAGTGCAATGGGCGCCCTGCTGCACCAGAAGCACTGGCTTCCCTTCCACCTGAGCGCCCTGGAGACGCCAGACGGCGTCTGGGGATTCACCGGCGCCCCCGGCGCTGGCATATCGACGCTGGCCGCCTGGCTGCATTTTCACCATGACTGGCCACTCTTGACAGACGAGGTCGGCGTCATCAAGCCGGATGAGGCACTCCCCTACCTGCACCCGGGGCCACCCAGGCTCAAGCTGCGGAAGGACGCACTGGCGAGCCTGGAGTTCGATCATCACAGCCTCAGCAGGGATCTGACACGCGCCGGCAAGTATCACCTCATCCTACACCGAGGATTCCACACCTACGCCCAGCCGCTTAAGGCCCTCGTCCTGCTGGAGCGTGCCAAGAAGGGCGCCGCTGCCAGCCTGACGCCTCTCGAAGGCCTGGAGGCCTTCGAGGTCGTCATGGCGGCCCTCTATCTACCGGAGTGGGGGCAGGCACTCAACGGCCCGGTGCGGCTGATGGCCTACGTCTCCGAGCTGACGCAGCGCATCCACGTCTATCGCTATCGCCGCCCCTGGTCGCTGGACGACATGGAGCTGAATCTGGCGCCTCTGGTGCAGCGGATTCATGAGCGCGCGAGCCATATCACGACTTGACTCACACCCGCTCGAAGGCCGCCAGCACGGCGTCACCCATCTCGACGGTCGAGACGGTGCGGGTGCCGTCGGCGGCGATATCGGCGGTACGCAGCCCCTCGTCCAGCACCTTGCCGACGGCCGCCTCGATGCGCGCGGCCAGCTCCGGCGCGTCCAGCGAGTAGCGCAGCATCATGGCCACCGAGAGAATGGTCGCCAGCGGGTTGGCGATGCCCTGGCCGGCGATGTCCGGCGCGCTGCCGTGGCAGGGCTCGTACATGCCCTGGCCGCTCTCGTTGAGGGAGGCGGAGGGCAGCATGCCGATGGAGCCGGTAAGCATGGCGGCGGCGTCGGAGAGGATGTCGCCGAACATGTTGCCGGTGACCACGACATCGAACTGCTTGGGGGCACGCACCAGCTGCATGGCGGCGTTGTCGACGTACATGTGGGAGAGCTCGACGTCGGGGTACTCCGGCGCCAGGCGCTCCATCACCTCGCGCCACAGGATGGTGGCCTCCAGCACGTTGGCCTTGTCGACGCTGCACAGCCGCTTGCCGCGCTTCTGGGCCATCTCGAAGGCCACCCGGCCGATGCGCTCGATCTCGCTCTCGCTGTAGACGTAGGTGTTGAAGCCCACCCGCTCGCCGTTGCGCTCCTCGATGCCGCGGGGCTGACCGAAGTAGATGCCGCCGGTGAGCTCGCGCACGATCATGATGTCGAGGCCGGCGACCAGCTCGGGCTTGAGGCTGGAGGCGGCGGCCAGCTGGGGATAGGTGATGGCCGGGCGCAGGTTGCCGAACAGGCCGAGCTGCTTGCGCACGCCGAGCAGGCCCTTCTCGGGGCGCTTGGCGAGGTCCTCGAGCCTGTCCCACTTGGGACCGCCCACGGCGCCGAGCAGGATGGCCCGGGCCGCCTTGGCCTTCTCCAGGGTCTCGGCGGGCAGCGGCTCGCCGTGGGCGTCGTAGGCGGCGCCGCCCAGCAGCCCCTCCTCCACCTCGACGTCGAGGCCACGGGCCTGGCAGGCGGCCAGGATGCGGCTGGCCTGGGCGGTGATCTCGGGGCCGATGCCGTCACCGGGGAGAATCAGAATCTTCTGTGTCATTACTTCATCCTTGTTGGCACAACGGGGCTGATCCGGTGGCAGGCCTTCGAGGAGGCGCTGTGAACCCATCCCTGGGCGCTACTTTTTCCATCCATGGAAAAAGACCTCCTCTACGGCCTACCCCCGGCGCCCCTTTCGTCGCCATGCTTAGTGACTCTTTCGTCAGGATCAGGCCTGCGCGGAATCGCGGAACAACCAGGGGCGGGCGGCGCGATGCTTCTCCTCGAAGGCACGGATGGCGTCCTCGTCCTTCAGCGTGATGCCGATGTCATCGAGACCTTCCAGCAGGCACTGTTTACGGAAGGCGTCGACCTCGAACTCGAGGATCTCGCCGGCGGGGGTGATCACCCGCTGGTGCTCGAGGTCCACGTCGAGGCGGTAGCCCTCGCTGGCCTCGACCTCGGCGAACAGGCGGTCGACGGTCTCCTCCGGCAGGGTCACCAGCAGCAGGCCGTTCTTGAAGGCGTTGTTGTAGAAGATGTCGGCGAAGCTCGGGGCGATCACCACCCGAAAGCCGTAGTCCTCGAGGGCCCAGGGCGCGTGCTCCCGAGAGCTGCCGCAGCCGAAGTTGCGCCGCGCCAGCAGCACGCTCGCCCCCTGGTAGCGCGGCTGATTGAGGACGAAGTCCGGATTGAGCGGACGGTTGGCGACGTCCTGGCCCGGCTGGCCCTCATCGAGGTAGCGCAGCTCATCGAAGAGGTTGACGCCGAAGCCGGTGCGCTTGATCGACTTCAGGAACTGCTTGGGGATGATCAGGTCGGTGTCGACGTTGGCCCGATCGAGCGGGGCGACGAGGCCCTCGGCGCGTTCAAACTTGTTCATGGCTCAGGCCTCCTGGGCTGCGGGTGAGACGTCGACCTGGCGGACGTCGACGAAGTGACCGGCGATCGCCGCGGCCGCCGCCATGGCCGGGCTGACGAGGTGGGTGCGCCCGCCGAAGCCCTGGCGTCCCTCGAAGTTGCGATTCGAGGTGGAGGCGCAGTGCTCGCCGGCGCCGAGCTTGTCGGCGTTCATGGCCAGGCACATGGAGCAGCCGGGCTCGCGCCACTCGAAGCCCGCCTCGATGAACACGCGATCGAGCCCCTCGGCCTCGGCCTGGCGCTTCACCAGGCCCGAGCCCGGCACGATCATGGCGAGCTTGATGGAGTCGGCCACCTTCTTGCCGCGCGCCACCTTGGCCGCCTCGCGCAGGTCCTCGATGCGCGAGTTGGTGCAGGAGCCGATGAACACCTTGTCGAGGCGGATGTCGGTGATCTTCTGCTTCGGGGCGAGCCCCATGTACTCCAGCGCCCGGGTGTAGCCGCGCTGGGTGGTCTCGTCGGCGGCCTCGGCGGGATCGGGCACCTCGCCGGAGATGCCGGTGACCATCTCGGGGCTGGTGCCCCAGGAGACCTGCGGCTCGATCTCGGCGGCATCCAGGGTCACCACGGTGTCGAAGGCGGCGTCATCGTCGGAGACGAGCGCGCGCCACTCGGCCACGGCGGCGTCCCACTGCTCCCCCTTGGGGGCGTAGTGACGATCGCGCAGGTAATCGATGGTGGTGTCATCCACGGCGATCAGTCCGACACGGGCGCCCGCCTCGATGGCCATGTTGCACACGGTCATGCGCCCTTCCATGGAGAGCTCACGGATGGCGCTGCCGGCGAACTCGATGGCGTAGCCGGTGCCGCCGGCGGTGCCGATGCGGCCGATGATCGCCAGCACGACGTCCTTGGCGGTCACGCCGGTGCCGAGGCGGCCCTCGACGCGCACCTGCATGTTCTTCATCTTCTGCGCCAGCAGGCACTGGGTGGCGAGCACATGCTCCACCTCGGAGGTCCCGATGCCGTGGGCCAGCGCCGCGAAGGCGCCGTGGGTGGCGGTGTGGGAATCGCCGCAGACCACGGTCATGCCCGGCAGGGTCGCGCCCTGCTCCGGGCCCACCACGTGGACGATGCCCTGGCGCGGGTCGTTGATCTTGAACTCCTCGATGCCGAACTCGACGCAGTTGTCGTCGAGGGTCTGCACCTGGATCAGCGACACCGGGTCCTTGATGCCGGCATTGCCCTCGGCCCGCTCCTTCACGGTGGTGGGCACGTTGTGATCCGGGGTCGCCAGGTTGGCGTCGATGCGCCACGGACGGCGGCCCGCCAGGCGCAGCCCCTCGAAGGCCTGGGGCGAGGTCACCTCGTGGAGCAGCTGGCGATCGATGTAGATCAGCGCGGTGCCGTCATCGCGCTCCTTGACGAGGTGCTGCGACCACAGCTTGTCGTAGAGTGTCTGGCCTGCCATCTCATTCTCCCGGGCGCTTGGGCCCTATCGTGTCCGGTCTCTGGTAGCGGCTCGGCCGCTTGGCCGCTTGGCGCTATGTGAGCAGTCTCCCGCCCGTCGCCCATAAAAGCAATTCATGTTATTTATGGATTGGATTCCACAAAGGAATCCTTTTGACCCTCACGGAGCCCCCATGGACACCCAGAGCCTGCAGGCCTTCCTCGCCGTGGCGGACAGTGGCAGCTTCTCGCGCGCCGCCGAACAGCTGCACCTTACCCAGCCGGCGGTCAGCAAGCGCATCGCGGTGCTGGAGGGGCAGATCGACGCCCGGCTCTTCGACCGCATCGGCCGACGCGTGAGCCTCACCGAGGCCGGCCGGGTGCTGCTGCCCCGGGCCCGCCAGATACTCGTGATGGTGGATGACAGCCGCCGGGCGCTGGGCAACCTGGAGGACAGCGTGGCCGGCAGCCTCACCCTGGCCACCAGCCACCATATCGGCCTGCATCGGCTGCCGCCGCTGCTCAAGGCCTATACCCGCCAGCATCCGGACGTGCGCCTCGATCTGCACTTCCTGGACTCCGAGCAGGCCTACCAGGGGGTGCTGGACGGCGAGTTGGAGCTCGCCGTGGTGACCCTCGCCCCCCGCCCGGATCCGCAGCTCGAGGCGGTGCCGGTGTGGATCGACCGGCTGTGCTTCGTCTGCGCCCCGGATCACCCCCTGGCCGGACGCGGCCGGCTGGGGCTCCACGAGCTGTGCGCCTTCGACGCGGTGCTGCCGGGGCCGTTGACCTTCACCCGCGGACTGATCGAGTCGCGCTTCGCCTCGGCCGGGCTCATGCTGCCGGTGGCGCTCTCCACCAACTACCTGGAGACCCTGAAGATGATGGCCGCCATCGGCCTGGGCTGGAGCCTGCTGCCCGAGCGCCTGGTGGCGGGTGAACTGCACGTGCTCGAAGTGGATCACCCGCCGATCCAGCGTCCGCTGGGCTACCTGGTCCACCGCAGCCGCACCCGCTCCAACGCCGCCCGGGCGATACTGGCGCAGCTCGACGACGCCCGGGAACCGGCCGCCCTGGCGTGGGAGTGACGGTTCGGCGCTCCGACCTCGGATCGCAAAGCGAAGTCGAGGCGTCGAACCGTTCGCTCCCACAATGCCTCGGAGCCACGATCCATATCTGGGGGAGCGCCAGGCGCCCAAGACAACGTCATGGCGAATTGTTTAGACTGCTCACCATTTGCCACGGATACCTGCTGTGCCTGCCCACACTCCCCCTCCCCTGGTCCCGCGCCACGCCCTGGCCGGCGGCCTGATTCTCTTGGGCCTGGTGACCCAGATGCTGACGTTCACCGGACTCGTGACATGGGAGCATCTGGTGGGCTACTGCCTGTGGCTGGCGACGGCGCTGCTGTGGAAGGACCTGCCCCGCCGCACGAGCCGACAGGCGGGCCTGCTGGCCGCCATCGGCCTGGTGCTGCTGGTGCTGGCAGAGTCGTGGCAAGGCGCCGAGGTCGACTGGCCGGGCATCCTCGACGGCAACACCTTCGTGGTCGCGATGCTGGTGGGGGTCAGCTTCATCGGCCTGATCGGCAACCTGCGCGGCCGACCGCGCCCGCCCGGCAAGGCCCTGACCGGCGCCCGGGGCGTGCTCGGCACCTGGCTCGGCGTGCACCTGCTGGGCTCGATCCTCAACCTCTCCACGGTCTTCATGGTCGGCGATCGCCTGGAGCGGCGCGGCCCGCTGACCACGCCGCAGCTGCTCGGCCTCAATCGCGGCCTCTCCAGCGCCGCCCTCTGGTCGCCCTTCTTCGCCTCCATGGGGGTGGTGATGACCCTGGCCCCCGAGATGCACTACGCCACCATCCTGGCGTTCGGGCTGCCCCTGGCCATGGCCGCGGGGATGCTGACGGTCGGCGAACTCTCGCAGCGCTTCGACCTGGCCGACACCGCCGGCTTCTCGATGTCGCCACGCAGCCTGCTGATGCCGGTGAGCATGGCGGCCGCGGTGATGGTGTTCCACTATGGCCTGACCCCCGAGCTCTCCATCGTCAGCATCATCACCTTCCTGATGCCCGGGATGGCGCTGCTCGCCAACCTGCCCCGGGGCCTCAACTGGACGCGACATCGCGTTCACCAGCACACCATCACCCGCCTGCCGGCGATGCGCGGCGAGATCTCGCTGTTCCTCTGTGCGGGACTCCTGACCGTGGGTCTCTCGACCTTCATCGACGCCGCCACCGACAGCGGCTGGACGCTGTTCGCCCGCTTCGGCCCGGCGCAGGCCATGGCCAGCTTCCTGGCCATCGTGGCGAGTGCCGTGGCCGGCCTGCACCCGATCATCGGCGTCTCGGTACTGGCCTCGATGCTCGATCTCGATGCCCGGGACCAGACCCTGTTCGCCTTCGTCGCCCTCGCCTCCTGGGCGGTGGGCACCAGCGTCGGGCCGCTGTCGGGGATCAACCTCTCGCTGCAGGGGCGCTACGGGGTCAGCGCCACCGGGATGATGCGCCAGAACCTGGGCTACGCCGCGGCCATGGCCGGGCTGGTCCTGGTCGCGATCCTGCTCATGGAGCACCTGCTCTAGGGCGAGGGGCCGGATTCGGGCCAAAGTGGGACGATGCTTGCATCGCGATCCGCCGCGCAGCGGCGGCGAAGTTGGCCCGCTCCCTCCTGTGGTAGCGATCCGGCAGATTACTGTGGCGCGCGAACGAAATAGCGGTGGCCGCACTGGTGGCAGGGCTCGATCCGGGTGACGCCCTCGAGCTCGACGATGGCATCGCAGTGCACGCAGGCCATGCGCCCGGGCGCGGCCATTTCGCCGGCCACATAGTCGGCACGCGATGCCTCCAGGTCGTCCTCGAGCCGCTCGCGCTCGATCACGCTGCGATCGGCAATGGAGAGCAGCGAGTCGACCACCTTGCGTGAGAGCATCGAAAGATCGATGCCCAGCCAGGTGGCCACGCTCTCGCCGCCGGCGTTGAGGTAGCGACGCATCTCCTTGAGGTCGCGCTCCACCCAGGCCCGCAGCAGCGAGAGCTCGTCCTTGGTGAACTCCTCCAGTTCGGCCTCGAACTCCACCGCGTCGTCGAGCTCCTGCTGCAGGTTCTCCCAGGTCAGCTCGTCGGCACCCTCGCGCAGCCGCTCGAGCATGCGCTCATAGCCCTCACGCAGGCGGTGGTCGTGGTGCGGCTCCTTGTGCTCACTCATGGTGCTCTCCTCGTGTCGCGACGGGGCTGCGGGCCCGGCGGCGGTGCCCCGTAGCCGCCGGGCGCCGTGCTGGGGTATCCTAACGCACAGCCAGTTATTCCATTTAGACGACATCCCGCCGGAAATTCAATGGTTTCGCGCCGCACCGGCGCCCGACCTTGAGCCCGGGCAAGGGCCGCTGACACCCGCGGCGCCGAGGCGCTGCGCTCGACTTGCAAGGTACCCGAAGAGAGCGATGGACGCACAGTACAAGCCCCACGAGACCGAACGCGACGCCCAGCAGTTCTGGGACGAGAACCAGTGCTTCAAGGCGGTGGAAGACCAAAGCCGCGAGAAGTTCTACTGCCTGTCGATGTTCCCCTACCCCAGCGGCAAGCTGCACATGGGGCATGTGCGCAACTACACCATCGGCGACGTGGTCTCCCGCTACCAGCGCATGCAGGGCAAGAACGTCATGCAGCCCATGGGCTGGGACGCCTTCGGCATGCCGGCGGAGAACGCCGCCATCCAGAACCGGGTACCGCCGGGTCAGTGGACCTACGACAACATCGACTACATGCGCCGCCAGCTCAAGGCGCTGGGCTTCGCCTACGACTGGAGCCGTGAGTTCGCCACCTGCGACGTCGACTACTACCGCTGGGAGCAGTGGTTCTTCACCAAGCTGGTCGAGAAGGGCCTGGTCTACAAGAAGATGTCCACGGTCAACTGGGACCCGGTCGATCAGACCGTCCTCGCCAACGAGCAGGTGATCGAGGGGCGCGGCTGGCGCTCCGGCGCGCCGGTGGAGCGCAAGGAGATCCCGCTGTGGTTCCTCAAGATCACCGACTACGCCGAGGAGCTGCTGGCCGACCTGGACAAGATCGACTGGCCCGAGCAGGTCAAGACCATGCAGCGCAACTGGATCGGCAAGTCGCGCGGCGTGGAGCTGAGCTTTGATATCAAGCCCTCTGAAGGCTCTGACATCAAGACCGCCGAGGGCACCGACGCCGAGCCGCTCTCGGTCTACACCACCCGCCCCGACACCCTGATGGGCGTGACCTACGTCGCCGTGGCCGCCGGCCACCCGCTGGCGAAGCAGGCCGCCGAGGGCGACCGTGAACTCGCCGCCTTCGTCGAGGAGTGCGCCCACGGCGGCACCTCCGAGGCCGAGCTCGCCACCATGGAGAAGAAGGGCATGCCGACCGGCCACCGGGCCGTGCATCCCCTTACCGGCCGCGAGGTGCCGGTCTATGTCGCCAACTTCGTGCTCATGGAGTACGGCACCGGCGCGGTGATGGCGGTCCCCGGCCACGACCAGCGCGACTGGGAGTTCGCCACCAAGTACGGCCTGCCCATCGAGGCGGTGATCGCCGACGCCAATGGCGAGGCCCCGGACCTCTCCGCGGGGGCCCATGACGACTACGGCACCCTGATCCACTCCGGCGAGTTCGACGGCCTGGACTTCGAGGCCGCCTTCGAGGCCATCGCCAAGCGGCTCGCCGAGCTCGGTCGCGGCGAGGTGAAGACCAACTTCCGCCTGCGCGACTGGGGCGTGGCCCGCCAGCGCTACTGGGGCGCGCCGATCCCGGTCAAGTACGGCCCCGAGGGCCAGACCGTGCCGCTCACCGACGAGGAGCTGCCGGTCGCCCTGCCCATGGAGGTCACCGTCGACGCCACCGGCTCGCCGCTCAAGCGCATGCCGGAGTTCTCCGACCTGGGCGACGGCTGGACCCGCGAGACCGATACCTTCGACACCTTCATGGAGTCCTCCTGGTACTTCGCGCGCTTCTGCTGCGCCGACAACCAGGAGGCGATGCTCGACGAGCGGGCCAACTACTGGCTGCCGGTGGACCTCTACATCGGCGGCATCGAACACGCCATCCTGCACCTGCTCTATGCGCGCTTCTTCAACAAGCTGATGCGCGACTTCGGCATGGTCGAGACCGACGAGCCCTTCCAGCGCCTGCTCACCCAGGGCATGGTCATCGCCGAGACCTTCTATCGTCCCACCGAGAACGGCGGCAAGGAGTGGTTCAATCCGGCCGACGTCGAGGTCAAGCGCGACGACAAGGGCCGCCCGGTCAGCGCCGTGCTGGTCAAGGACGGCGCGCCGGTGGAGATGGGCGGCATCGAGAAGATGTCCAAGTCCAAGAACAACGGCGTCGACCCGCAGTCCATGATCGACCGCTTCGGCGCCGACACCGTGCGCCTGTTCATGATGTTCGCCGCCCCGCCCGAGCAGTCCCTGGAGTGGTCCGACTCCGGCGTCGAGGGGGCCAGCCGCTTCCTCAAGCGCCTGTGGCGCCTGGTCAGCGAGCACCTCGCCGCCGGCACGCCCGCCACCCTCGACGCCCAGACGCTCCGCGAGGGCCTGAGCGATGCGCAGCGCGACCTGCGCCGCAAGACGCATGAGACCATCAAGAAGGCCGGCGACGACATCGGCCGCCGCACCACCTTCAACACCGCCATCGCCGCGGTG
>JAWWBV010000017.1:0-17711 GCA_033720795.1 Halomonas sp.
AATCTCGGAGAAGTGAGCGAACAGGTCATCACCGCCGTCGTCCGGAGAGATGAAGCCGTAGCCCTTGGTGTCGTTGAACCACTTGACAGTGCCAGTTGCCATTGTCGATTTCCTTAACTAACTAAATAATGGTGCTGGGCCCGGGAGGGTCGACCTCGCCATGGGCCCGTAATACGTGGGCAGGACAAGAAGCAAGTGCGCACCGGGTATATCGAAGGAATCGAAGTACAACTGACGACTTTTCTGCTTGCTGACCAACGCAGCGGATAGTGCTACAGCGCCAGGGTTGCGTCAACATGGTGTCGCAGGGAGACTGGCGCTGCCGCCCGCAAATCCACTGTAGTTGGAAAGCCCGTGAGCGTCCAGCCTCCACTCGCCCCCTTTATCACCGAAAGAGAGCCCCCATGACCCATCCGCATCTCGCCTCCAGCGACACCCACAGCAAGGTGGTCGGCTACCTGCTGTGGCTGTTCGGCTTCCTCGGCGCCCACCGCTTCTACTATGGCAAGCCGGTTACTGGCACCCTCTGGTTCTTCACCCTGGGGCTGCTCGGCATCGGTTGGCTGATCGACCTCTTCCTGATCCCCTCCATGGACCGCCAGGCGGACCTGCGCTTCCAGGCCGGCCCCACCAACTACACCCTGGCCTGGCTGCTGCTGACGTTCCTGGGGGTGTTCGGCATCCACCGCTTCTACCTCGGCAAGTGGCTGACCGGCATCCTCTACCTGCTGACCCTCGGCCTCTGCGGCCTCGGCGTGCTCTACGATTTCTGGACCCTCAACGATCAGATCTCCATGCGCCATGCCCGCCGCGGCATCTTCAACGGCTGACCGCCGGGCGCTTTTATCACGTGGAAGGCGAGGGTGCCTTCGGGATTCGCGTTCGGAGGACGCATGTTGATCGACGCTCAGTTCTGGCCGTTCCTGGTGGCCATCACCCTGCTCAGCATGAGCCCCGGGGTGGATACCCTGCTGGTGATCCGCAATACCGCGCGGGGCGGCTGGCGCGACGGCGTGGCCACCAGCCTGGCCATCTGCTGTGGCCTCTTCGTGCACGCCACGGTCTCGGCGCTCGGCATCTCGCTGATTTTACTGCAATCGGCCTGGGCCTTCGGCGTGCTCAAGCTCGTGGGGGCCGCCTATCTGGTCTGGCTGGGCGTGGCGAGCCTGCTGGCCGCCCGGCGGGGGCAGGGGCTGCCCGTGGCCGGCGTCGCGACCGAGCGTCAGCCGGTGCCGCTGTGGCGGCCGGTGCGCGAGGGGCTGCTCTCCAACGTGCTCAATCCCAAGACGGTGGTGTTCTACATGGCCTTCCTGCCGCAGTTCATCGCCCCGGGGGATCCGGCACTCGCCAAGTCGCTGTGGCTCGCCGGGGTGCATTTCGTGGTGGCCAACCTGTGGCAGATCGGCATCGTGGCGATGGTCGGCAGCGCCGGTCGGTGGCTCGCGAGCGCCGCCTTCGCGCGCTGGCTCAACGGCCTGACCGGGGGTGTGCTGGTCGGTTTCGGCGTCAAGCTGGCACTGACCCGCCCGCCGGGCTGAGGCGAGTGCTGACACGCCAGCGGTCCCGGGGCTTCCCGGGGCCGCTGGCGTCAGGGGTGGCTGGTTTTAGGAGCGGCTGGCGTGAGGGGCGAGGCCGAGGCTTAGTTACTGGCCAGCAGCGAGCGGTCGTAGCGCACCGATGTCTCCGCCGGGGTCAGCAGCGACACGCCGGCGCTGTCGCCGCCGTTGGCCAGGCTCTCGAAGATCACCCGGTAGGCGAGCACGGCCTGCACGTAGTCGCGGGTCTCGCGGAAGGGGATGCTCTCGACGAAGAGGTCGAACGCCTGGGGCGCCTCGCGCAGCCAGCGGTCGACGCGGTGGGGGCCGGCGTTGTAGGCCGCCGTGGCCGCCAGGCGGTTGCCCTGGTAGCGGTCGAGCATGTCGCGGATGTAGGTGCTGCCGAGCCGGATATTGACGGCGGGGTCGAGCACGCCGTAGGGCCCCGGGTCGCTGATGCCGAGCTGCCGGCTGACCTGGCTGGCGGTGCCCGGCATCAGCTGCATCAGGCCGCGGGCCCCGGCCGGCGACAGCGCCTCGGGATTGTAGGCGCTCTCGCGCCGGGCGATGCCCATCAGCAGGTAGGGGTCGACGCGGGCCTGCTCGCCCCAATGCAGGAAGTGGTCGCGATAGGCCTCCGGGAAGCGCCACGCCAGGTCGTCCCACAGCTTGCCGGCGATGGTGGTCTGCACCAGCCGGGCCTGCCAGCCGCGCCGCTGGGCGTAGTCGGCCATCAGCCGGGCCTGCGCCTCGCTGCCGCGTGCCACGGCGGCGTACCACTCGCTGGCGGCGAGCCCCGGCTCGCCGATGCGCAAGAGCGCCTCGGTGCGGCGCACGGCCGGCCACTCGGCCACCGCCCGGCGGCTCGCCTCGTCGATCTGGTGGCGTGCCTGATTGAGGGCATAGGGGCGATCGAGGCGATCGGCGGCGGCGAAGCCGAAGAAGTTGCGCTCCCCGGCGGCGCGGGCATAGGCCTCGCGGGCCCCGGCCTCGTCGCCCTGCTGCTCCAGGGCCCGCGCCCGCCAGTACTGCCAGCGACTCTCGCCTTGCTGGGCGGCGTCCATCCGCTCGATCCAGGCGATCACCCCCGCCCAGTCGCGATCACCGAGCGCCGTCCTGACCCTGAGCTCGAGCAGGTCGTCGTCATCGCGTCGCGTCAGCAGCTCATCGACCCAGCCGAGGTTCTGGTCGACGTCGCGGACCATGGAGTAGAAGGCCAGGTCGTGCTCGATCTCGCGGCGGTGTCGCGCCTGCAGGGCGAGGTGAGGGGCGAGCTTGCGCCACGCCTCCAGGGCGGCCTCGGTATCCGCCCGGGTGAAGCCGTGCATGGCGGCGGCGTAGAGCGCGCTGGTGCCGCGGCACTCCGGCCCGAGGCAGGCGGGCGTGCGGGTGACGGCGGAGAAGTCCTGCTCGAGCACGCGCATGGCCGTGCGGCCGTTCTGCCACTCGCTGCCGAGCATGCGGCCGAGGTAGGCGGCGAGCCCCGTCTCGCCGGCTTGCCAGGCCAGGGTCATGCGCTCCCAGACCGCCTCCTGGTCGATCTCCCCCGAGGCCCGCAGGGTGTCGAAGAGGGTGTCGCAGGCGTCCGGCTGGGAGCGGCCGACCCGCCACAGCTCGCGCCCCCCCTCGGCGGCCGCCTGCGGGTCGGTGCCGAGCAGGGCGGTGTAGTAGTGGCACTGGCGCTCGGAGCCTGCCGGCACGCCGTTGGCCACCGCCCTGAGGCTCTCGTAGCGTCCCGCCTCGCCGTACTGCTCGATGGCCTGGCCGCGCAGCCACCCCCCCAGCGGGCTGTCCTCGTGGCGCGCGATGAAGGCCAGCACGGCCTCGGGCTCGGCGCCGGGCAGCCGCGCCTTGAGGCGGTGGTAGTCGACGTAGCCGACCAGCACGTGATCCTCGATGGCGCGCTGGTCGATCTTCTGCCACTGCTGGCTGCGCGCGGCCTGCAGGGCATCTTGCATGGCGCGATCACTGCCCTGGGCGAGCAGCGGCAGGCAGCAGAGGGCGGCGGCGATCAGGGACTTGCAGTGACCGAGTGACGGGGGCATGGGGTGACCTCTTGCGGTTCGCGATCGGCGGCCGGCCATGGTGGCCGATGGCGGCGGCCTTGAGTAGTGTCGCCGTGGCCCGACAGCTGCCGGCTGTCCGGCGCCGCGGGGATCATCTATCGTGTAGCGGGATTCGTGGCTGGCGGCAAGGAGGAAAGGATGGCCAGATTCAGCGCAGGCGGGCTGGTGGAGCGCCTGCGACGACGCTCCCGGGTGCTCGGGCAGATGGGACGCGCCCTGCGGCTCTTCCTGCCCATGACCCGCGACGTGCTGCTGCGTCGCTACCGACCGGTGCCCTGGGGCGCCTTCCTGTGGATGCTGGTGGCCCTGGCCTACCTGGTCTCGCCGCTGGACCTGATTCCCGATGTCCTGCTGCTGCTCGGCCTGGTCGACGACGCGGTGATCGTCGGCTGGCTGCTGACCCGGGTCGATCGCCACCTGGCAGGCTATCGCGCCTGGCGGGAGGGGCGCGAGGGGGCCGGCGAGGCCCCCGGCGAAGGTCGACGCGACGACGAGCGCCTGCCCTGATACGATCGTTTGAATCCTTTCCGACAGGCGCCCCGCGAGGTCCGCATGCCCCCCGTTCACATCCCCAGCACCGCCGACTGGCGCCGCGCCCTGGCGCGCTTCGTCGCGGTCATCCCCCACACGCGCGCGCTGGGCCTCGAGGTGCTCGAGGCGACGCCGGAGGGCGTCACCCTGCGCCTGCCCTGGCACGAGGACCTCACCGGCGACGCGACCCGGGGGCTGGTGCACGGCGGGGTACTGACCATGCTGCTCGATACCGCCTGCGGCGCGGCGGTGCTGCCGGCGCTGCCGGCGCCCGAGGTCTGCCCGACCCTCGACCTGCGCGTCGATCACTACCGGCCGGGCGTGGCCGGGCAGGCGATCATCGCCGAGGCGCGGGTGGTGCGGGTGACCGCCTCGGTGGTCTTCACCGAGGGGACCCTTTACCAGCAGGCGGGCCCGCTGGCGCGGGGCATCGGCAACTTCGTGCGCCTGGGGCCGCGCAACACGCCACCCAGCTTCGCCGAGGCGCTGTTCGCCGATCAGGAGAGCGATAGGGAGAGCGACCATGGGTGACGGCTTCCACGACGTCGAATGGCTGGCGCGCACCCGGGAGGCCGGGGACGTGACGGCGTGGCTGTCGCTGATCCCCTATGCCCGGCGCATCGGGGTCTCGGCCGAGGCGGATCCGGACGGCGAGGGGCTGCTGTTCCGCCTCGCCCCCCGCGAGGAGAACGTCGGCAACGTGCTGCTGCCGGCGCTGCATGGCGGGGTGGTGGCCGCCTTCATGGAGACCGCGGCGACCCTGGATCTGATGCTGGCCGCACGGGAGCCGCGCCTGCCGCGCATCGTCGATCTCTCCATCGACTACCTGCGCACCGCCCGGGTGGTGCCGACCCTGGCCCGCTGCACCCTGCTGCGCGAGGGGCGGCGCCTGGGCAACGTCCAGGTCACCGCCTGGCAGGAGCGCGAGGCGCTGCCGGTGGCCACCGCGCGGCTGCACTTCGTGCTCGGCGACCCTTCCGCGCATCGGCGCGACGGCGGTGCTTGAAAAGCCGGCGAGGGGCCCCATATCGACGACAGCCTACACCGGTGGCGTTGCCACCATCGTCATGTCGAAAGAGGGGTCCGAGCCACATGACCACTGCCACTCATGAAGAAACCCTCGGCTTCCAGACCGAGGTCAAGCAGCTGCTGCACCTGATGATCCACTCCCTGTATTCCAACCGGGAGATCTTCCTGCGCGAGCTGATTTCCAACGCCGCCGACGCCTGCGACAAGCTGCGCTACCAGGCGCTGGACAACGACGCGCTCTACGAGGGTGACAGCGAGCTGCGCATCGAGATCGAGCACGACGCCGAGGCGCGCACCGTCACCGTGCGCGACAACGGCATCGGCATGAGCCGCGACGAGGTGATCGAGAACCTCGGCACCATCGCCCGCAGTGGCACCGCCGAGTTCCTCCAGCAGCTCTCCGGCGAGCAGCAGAAGGACGCCCGGCTGATCGGCCAGTTCGGCGTCGGCTTCTACTCCGGCTTCATCGTCGCCGACGAGGTGACCGTGCGCACCCGCAAGGCGGGCGCCGCCAAGGCCGAGGGCGTGGAGTGGCGCTCCCGGGGCGAAGGCGAGTTCACCGTCGCCGACGTCGAGCGCGAGACCCACGGCACCGAGATCGTGCTGCACCTCAAGGAGGACGCCGCCGAGTTCGCCGACGACTTCCGCCTGCAGAGCCTGGTGCGCAAGTACTCCGACCACATCGAGGTGCCGGTGCGCATGCCCAAGGTCGAGACCGCCCGCGACGAGGACGGCAACGAGATCGAGGGCAGCGAGACCACCACCTGGGAGACCGTCAACGAGGCCACGGCCCTCTGGGTGCGCCCCAAGAGCGAGCTCACCGACGACGAGTACAAGGCCTTCTACAAGCACGTGGCCCACGACTTCGCGGACCCGCTGACCTGGAGCCACAACAAGGTCGAGGGCAAGCTCGAGTACGTAAGCCTGCTCTACGTGCCGGGCCGCGCGCCCTTCGACCTCTACGAGCGCGACGGTGCCCGCGGCGTGAAGCTCTACGTGCAGCGCGTCTTCATCATGGACGACGCCGAGCAGTTCCTGCCGCTCTACCTGCGCTTCATCAAGGGCGTGCTGGACACCCGCGACCTGTCGCTGAACGTCTCCCGCGAGCTGCTGCAGCAGGACCCCCAGGTCGACAAGATCAAGTCGGCGCTGACCAAGCGCTCGCTGGACATGCTCAAGAAGCTGGCCAAGGATCCCGAGGCCTACCAGACCTTCTGGAACACCTTCGGCAGCGTGCTCAAGGAGGGGCCGGCGGAGGACTTCGCCAACCGCGAGAAGATCGCCGGCCTGCTGCGCTTCTCCACCACCCATACCGACAGCGCCACCCAGGACCAGTCGCTCGCCGACTATGTCTCGCGCATGAAGGAGGGTCAGCAGAAGATCTACTACATCGTCGCCGACGGCTTCAACGCGGCCAAGTCGAGCCCGCACCTGGAGATCTTCCGCAAGAAGGGCATCGAGGTGCTGCTGCTCCACGACCGCATCGACGAGTGGCTGATGAGCCACCTCACCGAGTTCGACGGTAAGGCCTTCGTCGACGTCGCCAAGGGCGATCTCGACCTCGGCGAGATCGAGGACGAGGAGGAGAAGAAGGCCCAGGAGGAGACCGCCAAGGCCAAGGAGGAGCTGGTCAAGCGCGTCAAGGAGGCGCTGGGCGACGAGGTCCAGGAGGTCAAGGTGACCCATCGCCTCACCGACTCCCCGGCCTGCGTGGTGCTGCCCGAGCACGAGATGGGCTTCCAGATGCGTCGCATCATGGAGGCCGCCGGCCAGACGATGCCCGAGGTCAAGCCGATCCTCGAGCTCAACCCCGAGCACGCCTTGGTGGCCCGCCTCGAGGGTGTCGAGGGCGAGGGCTTCGAGGACCTGGCGCGCATCCTGCTCGACCAGGCGATCATCGCCGAGGGCGGACACCTCGACGATCCTGCCGCTTACGTCAAGCGCCTCAACGCCCTGCTGAGCGCCTGACCTTCCCGCCCGGGACGCCATCCAGCGATGGCGTCACCCACCTGCCGCCGGCCGCCCCCCGGGGCGGCCGGCGTGCGTTCAGAGGTCGTTCCAGTAGCAGTGCCGCTGGGTCTCGCAGCGCGAGATCCGGAGTTCCAGCGGCTCGCCCTTGAGGTTGCGGGCCACCCGACGGATCTCCAGCAACGGCGAACCCAATGCTACGCCCAAGTGCTCCTCCTCCTGTGGGCCCGCTGCCACGGCGAAGAGGCGCTCCTCGGCGTGGGCCACGCTCTGCCCGAAGCGTTGCTGGTAGAGCTGGTAGAGGGTGTTGGGCAGCGTCTCGGGCTCGCATTCCAGCGCCGGGAAACGTGCAGCATCGACCACCAGGTCCTCCAGCAGCGCAGGCACTTCCTCCAGTTCCCTGACGCGCCGAATATGCACCACTTCCGCTTTCGCCTCGAGTTCCAGCGTCTCGGCCTCTTCCACCGTGGCCGGTCGGCACTGGCGTAACAGCACCCGGGAGATGGGCATCGAGCGGGTACCGTCGAGCCGCGTGAGGTGAAAGAACTGGAACAGCGAGCGATCGTTGTCGTGAGTCGCGACCACGGTGCCCTTTCCCTGATGACGGATCACCACCTGATCGCTGGCCAGGTCATCCAGCGCCTTGCGCAGCGTGCCCACACTGACACCGTACTCCTGGGAGAGCGCGGACTCGCTAGGGATGAAGGTACCGGGGGGCCAGTCTCCCGAGACGATACGTGACAGCAGCGCCTCCTTGATCTGCTGGTAGAGCGGGCGATAGCTGGGCGTCTGAGAATCATTCATGTGCGGTTCCTTGGGTTCAATCACTTAGCGGCATTCGGGCCCCTCGAATGCCAGAGTCTCCAATCATGATACCAAAAAAACATATAGAGGACTTGACGGTCGTGTGTCATATGTCATATACATGAGTTGAGGCTTCGCAACAGTCAGTCCGTCAGGAGGCCTGTGTCCAGGCTGTCATCGAGATAACACCCATAACCTCGCAAGTGGAGAGGAGACAACATGAGCATCGACTTCGTAGTACATGATGCCGACGACAGTGTCGGCGTCGCGGTGGTCGAGGGAATTCAGGCCGGTCAGGAACTGACCGGGTGGGTCATGCAGGAGGATCAGACCATCACCTGCACGGTGAGCGATCCCATCCCCATCGGTCACAAGCTCGCCATCCGCGATCTGGCGGAGGGAGACGCCGTGATGAAGTACAGCGTCGATATCGGTCGCGTGATCAAGCCCATCAAGAAGGGTGAGCACCTGCACGTCCACAACGTCAAAACCAAGAGGTGGTAAAAGATGGAAATCAAGGGTCGCAAGTTTCTGGGCTATCGTCGCGAGAATGGCCGTGTCGGGGTGCGGAACCACGTCATCGTGCTGCCGGTCGACGACATTTCCAACGCTGCCGCCGAGGCCGTCGCCAACAACATCAAGGGCACCCTGGCCCTGCCGCATCCCTATGGTCGCCTGCAGTTCGGCGCTGACCTGGACCTGCATTTCCGCACCCTGATCGGCACCGGCTGCAATCCCAACGTCGCCGCGGTCATCGTCATCGGCATCGAGCCGGGCTGGACCGGCAAGGTCGTCGACGGCATCAAGGCCACCGGCAAGCCGGTCGAGGGCTTCTGGATCGAGCAGAACGGGGATCACAACACCATCTGCGCCGCCTCCAAGAAGGCTCGCGAGTTCGTGCAGCACGCCAGTGAGCTGCAGCGAGAGGAGTGCGACGTCGATGAGCTGTGGGTCTCTACCAAGTGCGGTGAGTCCGATACCACCTCGGGCTGCGGCGCCAACCCCACCGTCGGTGCGGCGTTCGACAAGCTGTATGAGGCGGGTTGCACGCTGGTGTTCGGCGAGACCTCGGAGCTGACCGGGGGCGAGCATCTCGTCGCCGACCGCTGTGCCACTCCGGAAGTTCGCGAGAAGTTTCAGGCCACGTTCGACCGTTACAGCGACATGATCGACCGGCACAAGACCAGCGATCTCTCCGAGTCCCAGCCGACCAAGGGCAACATCGAGGGGGGCCTGACCACCATCGAGGAGAAGGCACTGGGCAATATCCAGAAGATCGGCAAGGTCTGCAAGGTGGACGGGGTGATGGACAAGGCCGAGCATCCCGACAAGCCGGGCCTGTGGTTCATGGATTCCTCGTCCGCCGCCGCCGAGATGGTGACGCTGTGTGCCGCCTCGGGCTACGTGGTGCACTTCTTCCCCACCGGCCAGGGCAACGTGATCGGCAACCCGATCCTGCCGGTGATCAAGATTTGCGCCAACCCGCGCACCGTGCGCACCATGGGCGAGCACATCGATGTCGACGTCTCTCACCTGCTCAAGCGCGAGATCAATATGGAAGAGGCCGGCGATCAGCTGCTCGAGATGATGCTGCGCACCGCCAACGGCCGGCATACCGCGGCAGAGGCCCTTGGCCATCGGGAATTCGTGCTGACCCGTCTCTACGAAAGTGCCTGATAGGTTCGCGACGCCCCCACCTTCGGTGGGGGCATTTCCTTGTTCACTTCCCAAGCAGCAGGAGGACGATAGCCAGCATCATGCGTCGCGTTCATGATGAACCCGTCGCCGTCACGCTTGCACGCTCACAACGACAATGACAATACCTGGAGGTAAGCCATGCGTTTCTCTCTGTCCCTCGGTCTAGTCGGCCGCCGGCACGGGGCCGGTCGACTGTCTGAGCACCAGGGGGGCCTCCAGCAGACGGCGATGGGGTGGCGTATCACCCCCGATGCTGGCGATAAGAGTATCGGCCACCTGGCGGCCGATCTCGTTCGCTGGCACGGCGACCGTGGTCAGGGGTGGTGACATGAAGCGTGCCTGGGGCAGGTCGTCGAAGCCGGTGACCGAGAGCTCCTCAGGAATGCTGACGCCGGCCCGCTGGGCGGCCAGCAAGACACCGAAGGCAAGGGTGTCGTTGCCGCAGAGGATCGCCGTGGGTGGTTCTTCGAGCCCCATCAGGGTCTCGAAGGCCTGGGCCCCCTCGGCGATGCCATAGTTCACCGTGACGGTATATTCCGGCGGCAGGTCACGGCCCGCTGCCGCGATCGCCTGTCGGAACCCTTCCAGTCGGGCCCGGGCCCGGTCGTTGCCGTCGGTGGGTGCCGTGATGACGGCGAGACGCCTGTGCCCCAGCATCAGGAGGTGATGCGCCAGGTGGCATGCCGGGGCGGTATTGTCGAAGCCGATACAGGGCCACTTCGGGTCGTCCTTTGCATGCCAGCTGGTCAGGAAAGGCAGCTGGCGTCGCTCGAGGAGGGTCTTCACCGCGGGTCGGTGGTCATGGCCGATCAGGACGACGCCATCGACGCCTTGCTGAACCAGGGTCCGCAGGGCCTGGAGCTCGTCGTCCAGGTCGTAACGATAGGTGGCAATCAGCAATCGGCAGTCATGACGCTTCAGGCGTTGCTCCAGGCTGTCGATCATGGCGCCGAAGATGGGGTTGTCCAGCGTCGGGACCAGGGCGCCGATGGCGCCGATGCGGCGGGATGCCAGCGCTCTGGCGGTGCCATCGGGGACATAGCCGAGCTGGTCGATGGCGGCTTCGACACGCCGTCTCAACCGCTCGCTGACATGGGGAGCCCGGTTGAGGACCCGCGACACCGAGGCCGTCGAAACCCCGGCCTCAAGGGCCACATCTTGGAGCAGGGTGCGGGATATCTGCTTGCTCATGGGCGCTTCGGCCTTCTGTTGTGGCTCGTCGGCGGGGAGGGCGCTCGGCGAGGCAATTTTTTCTGGACAAGTCATCTAGAGGAGTCTAGCTTGAAATCATGGGTTGTAAGCGCTTACAAGCTACCTGCCATCATTATAGGTCTCCGTTGGGGATCGGCAAGCAGGCGCTGCACCCTGGACCAGTCGAGGCACGCGGGGCCTCGCTGGGCAGACGACAACAATTCACCGCGGGAGGCACGCAACATGTCGGATTCACCACGCAAGGCAAGCGGGATCCAGGGTGGCCTGATATGGCTGGCCCTCGGCCTGTTCGCTCTCTTCTTCCTCAACGTCGTCATGCAACGCTTCTTTCCGGGGATATACGACATTGTGCCGGCTCTGGAAGCGGTACTGCTGGTGGTCGCAACCGCCTTCTTCATCTCCGGATGTCTAAGGCTCGAATCACGACAATCCTCCACGCCATGACCCTGAGTCTGGCCAAGCATTAACAACAATCCTGAGGAGCAAGCGCATGTCACCTTTCAAGACACCGTTTTTCCAAGACCTCGATACCACTAATGGGCCCTCTCGGCCCGAGCGCCGTCAGTTCATGGGTGCCGTGGCTCGCTACGGCTTCAGCGCCGCGGTGATCGGTGCCGTCGGCGGCACCCTGTTCTCCGAGCAGGCCATGGCCCAGACGTCCCAGGAGGAGAGCGAGCGCGCCGCCGCTGCCGAGGTCACCCTGACGATGGCCACCGGCTACACCCTGGGGGCATCTCGGGCCTATCCGATCATGCAGCTAAACTTCAAGGAAAACCTGCAGAACTTCACCGGCGGGCGGCTCTATGTGAAGTTGGCGCCGGGTGGTCAGCTTGGAGCCGGCGGGGACCTCGTCAGCAAGGTGCAGAACGGCACCATCGCCATCGCGCAGCATTCCATCTCCAACCTTTCACCGTTCGCCCCCGAGGTCGACCTGATCAACATCCCCTATTGGTGCGGCGATAATCAGCGTCTGGTCAACCTGGTCACCTCCAAGCGCTGGCGTGATGTGGTCCATCACAAGGTGGAGGAACGTGGCTTCAAGGTGCTGAACTACATCTGCATCGATCCGCGTACCGTGGCGGTGCGTAAGGGCCTACGCGACGGTCCGGTGAAAACCCCGGAGGACATCAAGGGGATCAAGTTCCGAGTGCCATCCTCGGCAATCCTGCAGAAGGTCTATCGCCTGGCCGGGGCCAACCCCACCCCGGTGGCCTGGGGCGAGACCACCTCTGCGATTCAGCAGGGCGTCGCAGATGCCCTGGATCCCAGCGTTCAGGCGTTGCTGGTGTTTGGCTTCACCGACGTCCTGGCCAGCATCTCCACCATCCAGTCGGTACCCGATGCTCAGGTCTATACCTGCAACAAGAAATGGTTCGATGCACAGTCCGCCGCGATTCAGGAAGGCATCCTGCAGGCCGCTGACGTCACCTTCCGCGAGAACCTGGCCAAGGTGCCGGCGGCGCGGGCCTATGCCTACCACCAGATGCGCCAGGCCGGGGTCGAGATCTATTCGCCAACCGACGATGAGCTCGCCCAGTGGAAGGCAATCTGCGGTCACCAGCTTCCGGCCTGGGAAGACACCAAGCGTGAGCTGGCCGGGTCGCTGGAGGTGTTCGACGAGCTCTTGGCCGCTACGGAGGTGTCGAATGGCTACTTCGTCGACAACAACTCCTAAGAAGGAGGCTTGGCGTGCTTTCCGTCTGCGGTGCGACCGTATCGATCGCAAGAGCGAACGCTGGCTCCTGCTGACTTTTTATGCGTTGATCATCTTGACGGTTGCCATCGAAGTCATCCGCCGGTTCTTGCTGGACTATTCCTCCGTATGGGGGGAGGAACTGGCTCGCTACGCCTTCATCTATCTCGCCTGGATCGCCGCAGCCGCGGCGGTCCGTGACCGCGCCCACATTCGTATCGACGTGCTGGTCAATCTCGGCGGCCCGAAGATGAAGCGACTGGGCTGGTGGCTCTCGGACATTGCCACTCTGGGGCTGGCGGTATGGGCGTTGTGGCTGTCGATCTCACCGGTGCTGACATCGTTGAACTTCGGTTCGGTGACCCCTGGACTGCGCCTCTCTCAGGCTATTTTCCTGATGGCGATACCGATTGGTTTCCTGCTGGTAGCGACCCGGGTGGTCCAGACGATGCTGGGCGATATCCGTCGCATGCGCCGTGGTGAGCCTCCCTTTGATGGCCACAAGTTGTTCGACTGAGGAGGTCCGCTATGGAATTCATGACCATTGGGCAGGCTGCCGCAGATCTGGGCTGGACCTTCTATGCGCCCCTGGCGCTCCTGGTCGGATTGATCGTATTCGGCGTGCCCATCTGGGTAGCCATTGGCCTCGGAACCTTGGGCATTCTGACGATGACCGAGACCCTGCCATTGTCGGTGTTCGGCGAGTCGTTGTTCGAAGGCATCAACGCCTTCGCGTTGATCGCTGTGCCACTGTTCATCCTGACCGGGGATGCGCTGGTGCGCTCGGGGCTCTCGGACAAGTTGCTCGACGTGGCTGAGGCGAGCGTCGGGGGCATGCGCACCGGACTTGGTAGCTCCACCACGCTTGGCTGCGGTTTCTTCGCCTGCATCTCCGGCTCCGACGCCGCCGGGGCGGCCGCGGTTGGGCGCATGACCATTCATCGCCTGGTGGAACGCGGCTATCCCCTTCCCGCGGCCTGTGCGTTGGTGGCGTCTGGTGCCTGTACGGGCATCCTGATCCCGCCATCTATCGCCTATATCGTGATGGGACTGGTACTGGGCATGTCGGTATCGACCCTGTTCCTGGCCGCCGCCATTCCCGGGGTGCTGGTGATGCTGTCGGTGATGACCACCAATGTGGTGCTTAATCGCCTGAATGGCTTCGAGGGCGATCGGGCGCCTTTTTCCTGGCGTCGCTGGGGAGCCACGGTATGGGATGCGCGCTGGGCACTGTTCGTGCCGGTGGTGATCCTGGGTGGCATCTACTCCGGGATTTTCACCCCCACCGAGGCGGCCTCGGTGGCCGTGGTGGTCGTGGTGTTGATCGGCCTCCATCAGGGACGCCTGAGTCTCGGCGACATCCCGCGGATGCTGGAGTCCTCGGCGCGGGTGTGCGGCGTCATCGTGCCGATCATCGCCGTATCGTTACCCCTGGCCCAGACGCTGGCCAGCCTCGACATTCCCCAGACGCTGGTGAGCGGTATCGGTGGGCTGACCGACTCTTCAACGATGGTCATTCTACTGATGATCGGCATCCTGGTCCTGGCGGGCTGCGTGATGGAGACCACGCCCAACATCGTGATTCTGTCGCCTCTGCTGCTGCCGGTGGCGCTACAGGCGGGCATGAACGAGTTCCATTTTGCCATCCTGATGGTGACCACCCTGGGGCTGGGTTTCATCACGCCACCGCTGGGGCTCAACCTCTTCGTGGTCTCGGGGCTGACACGCTGCTCGGTATTGGCCATCGCGCGTTATGCCTTCCCCTTCGTGCTGGGCATGTTGTTGGTGGTGCTTCTGATCGCCTTCGTGCCTTGGCTATCGACCTGGTGGCTGTAGGCCCCCGATGAGGAGTACAGCATTCAAGAACCATTTTGAATGACCAGTTGGAATTGTAAGCGCTTACACAAGTGAGGTATCGAGCTTGATGCAGTACCAGGGGCGCAACAAGAGATATTGCGGCCGATGCGCCCCCGTCATTCCAGGGGACGGGCGCCAGCCTTAGGGACCGCCCCACCGTGTAATCCGGGGCCATTCGAGCTCTGGTAATCCAATGATAGGCAACCCAAGCGAGAGGAAGACACAAATGACAATTCACTACTACAAGAAGGCCGAGAAGAACGCGTCCACCGGCTACGACCAGACCCAGGAGACCGTCTCCCGCATGCTGGCCGAGATCGAGGCCGAGGGAGAGAGCAAGGCGAAGGAATACTGTCGCACCCTGGATGGCTGGGAAGGGGACGTGGTGGTCGGACGCGATCAGATCGAGGCGGCCAAGGCCAAGGTGCCCGAGCAGCTCAAGCAGGACATCCACTTCGCCTACGAGCGGGTGAGCCGCTTCGCTGCCGCCCAGCGTGACAGCATCGGTGAATTCGAGACCGAGCTGTCGCCGGGGCTGTTCGCCGGCCAGAAGCTGATCCCGATGGAGACCGCCGGCTGCTACGTGCCCGGCGGGCGCTATGCGCATATCGCCTCGGCGATCATGAGCGTAGCCACGGCCAAGGTGGCCGGCGTCAAGAATGTCGTGGCCTGCTCGGTGCCGCGCGACGAGCAGGGTATCCATCCGGCGATCCTTTATGCCATGGACCTGGCCGGGGCCGACACCATCCTGCAGATGGGCGGGGTGCAGGGCATCGCCTCCATGGCCTTCGGGCTCTTTACCGGCAAGCCGGCCGATATTCTGGTCGGCCCGGGTAACCGTTTCGTGGCCGAGGCCAAGCGTCAGCTCTTCGGTCGCTGCGGCATCGATATGTTCGCGGGCCCGACCGAGATCGGCATCATCGCCGACCAGGACGCGGATCCCGAAATCGTCGCCGCCGACCTGGTGGGCCAGGCCGAGCACGGGCCGGATTCACCTGTCTGGCTGTTCACCACCTCGCGTGAGCTGGCCGATGCCGTCTCCGGGCTCATGCCGGGCCTGATCGAGGCTCTGCCGGAGACCCAGAGCAAGGCGGCGGATGCGGCCTGGCGCGATTACGGCGAGATCATCGTCTGCGACACCCGGGAAGAAGTCGTCGAGGTCAGCGATCGCTATGCCTCCGAACACCTGGAGTTGCAGGTCGCCGATCTCGACTGGTGGATCGAGCGGCTCAACAGCTACGGATCGTTGTTTGTCGGCGAGGAGGCCACCGTGGCTTTCGGTGACAAGTGTTCCGGGACCAACCACATCCTGCCCACCAAGGGAGCGGCCCGCTACACCGGGGGCCTGTGCGCCCAGAAGTTCCTCAAGATCGTGAGCTATCAGCGTCAGAACCGCGAGGCCACCCGAAGCGTGGCGGCGGCCACCGCTCGCCTATCGCGCTGCGAAGGCATGGAAGGGCATGCGCGCACCGGTGACGTCCGCCTGGCCAAGTACTACCCGGACGAGACCTTCGATCTGGTGATTCCCGAGGAGGTGTGAGATGCAGCCAGCCTTCGATCTCGATGGCCAGGTGGCGCTGGTCACCGGCGGCAGCAGCGGCCTGGGTCGGGCCATGGCCGCGGCTCTGGCCGCGGCGGGTGCCCGGGTGGTGGTGGCTGCCCGTCGTCGTCAGGCCCTGGAGGAGAGTGTGTCGGCCATCGAGGCACAGGGCGGCCCGGCGGCCGCCCTCGTCGCCGACCTCGCCGATCCGCAGGCCCTGGACGAGGCCGCTCGCCGGGCGGCCGAGCCCTTCGGCACGGTGACCATCCTGGTCAACGCCGCCGGCGTCAACCTGCGCCAGCCCATCGAGGAGGTCGACCTGGCGTCCTGGCAGCTGACTCTGCAGCTGCATCTGGGGACGCCCTTCTTCCTCTCCCGGGCGCTGGTGCCAGGCATGCGGGAGAAGGGCTACGGGCGCATCATCAACCTGGCCTCGCTGCAGTCGCAGCGTGCCTTTCCCGACAGTGCGCCCTACGGGGCCGGCAAGGGTGGCATCGTGCAGCTGACCCGCGCCATGGCCGAGGCCTGGTCTCGCGACGGCATCAACGCGAACGCCATCGCTCCGGGCTTCTTCCCCACCGAACTGACGGCGCCGGTGTTCGACGACCCGGCCTCGGCCGAGGCCCTGGCCGGGCGCACCGCCATCGGCCGCAACGGCACCCTGGAGGACATTGCCGGGCCCACGGTGTTCCTGGCCTCACCTGCTGCCGGCTACGTGACCGGGCAGACCCTCTACGTTGATGGCGGCTTCACCGCTAAGTGACACCCCTACAAGGAGATCCTCATGCAAGCACTCTATTACGTCGGGCCCGAGCGGCTCGAACTACGCGAGACCGAGGAGGCGCCGCTGGTCGAGGGCGAGTCTCGTGTGCGCATCCAGGCCACCGGCATCTGCGGGTCCGACCTGCACGCCTTCCACGGCCATGATCCGCGCCGCCAGCCGCCGCTGATCCTCGGCCATGAGGCCGCCGGCGAGGTGGTGGAGGGAGCCCTGGCCGGCAAGCGCGTGACCATGAACCCGCTGATTGTCTGCGGCCACTGTGACTACTGTCTCGAGGGGCGCCAGAACCTCTGCAGCAATCGCACCATGATCGGCATGACCCGCCCGGGGAGCTTCGCCGAGACACTGACCATCCCCGATCACTGCCTGATCGAGCTGCCCGATTCCCTGCCCGCCGTGGCGGCGGCACTGACCGAGCCGGCGGCCACCGCGCTTCACGGCATCAACCGGCTCGAGCGATTCCTGTCCAGGCCGCTCTCCGAGGCTCGGGTACTGGTGATCGGTGCCGGCGCCGTGGGTCTGCTGGTCGGGCTGATCCTGCGCCACAAGGGAGTGCGCCACCTGCAACTCGCCGACACCAACCCCCTGCGCCGACGTACCGCCGAGCAGGCCGGTCTTGCGGTCCTGGATCCCCGGGACGAGGCGCCCGGAGCGGACAGCTTCGAGGCCGTCTTCGATTGCGTCGGGGCGGCGCCCACACGAGACATGGCCGTTGCGGCCGTGCGTCCCGGCGGGGCCATCATGCACCTCGGGCTGCAGGACAACGAGGGAGGACTCGATGTCAGGGCCATCACCCTCAAGGAGGTGACCTTCCTCGGCGCTTACACCTATACCCCTTCAGACCTGCGGGCTACCGTTGACCTGCTGGACTCCCAGGCGTTGGGATCTCTCGACTGGGTTGAGGTGCGTCGACTCGATGAAGGCGCCGCCGCGTTCGCCGAACTCGCCGCGGGTCGGACCTCGGCGGCCAAGGTCATCCTGGAGCCCTGATGTGCCC
>JAWWBV010000018.1:0-16139 GCA_033720795.1 Halomonas sp.
CACCCACCAGACCTCCCGCGCCTGGGAGTCGATCGGCTGGCTGGGGGCCGCCTCCGCCTTCCTGATCCTGAGCTTCTACTCGGTGATCGCCGGCTGGGCGATCCACTACACCGGGCTGATGCTGACCGGCGGGATGGCCGAAATCGACGCCGCCGGGGCCGGCCAGCGCTTCGATGCGCTGCTCGCCTCGCCGACGCTGCTGACCCTCTACCACACCCTGTTCATCGCCGCCTCGGCGCTGATCGTGGGTCTGGGCATCCACAAGGGCATCGAGGCGGGCCTGCGCCTGCTGATGCCGTCGCTGTTCGTGATCCTGCTGGTGGTGCTGGGTTACGGCGCCGTGGTCGGCGACATCGGCGCCGCGGCGAGCTTCCTGTTCACCTTCAACCTGGCGGACCTGAGCCTCGAGGGCTGGCTCGAGGCGATGGGACAGTCGTTCTTCACCCTGAGCCTCGGCATGGGCGCGATCATGGCCTACGGCGCCTACATGCCGGGCGAGTCCTCGCTGACCCGCACCGCCTTCGCCATCGCCCTGGTGGACACCGCGGTGGCCATGGTGGCCGGCCTGGCGATCTTCTCGCTGGTCTTCGGCTCCGGCCTGAACCCCGGCCAGGGTCCCGGCCTGATGTTCGTCACCCTGCCGCTGGCGTTCGCCGAGATGCCCGGCGGCGCCCTGGTCGGCGGGGTCTTCTTCATCCTGGTGCTGGGCGCGGCGATCAGCTCGTCGATCTCGCTGATCGAGCCCGTGGCGGCCTTCCTGGTCGAGCGCTTCGACCTGACTCGCCCCCAGGCCGTGACCCTGATGGTCATCGCCAGCTGGGCGCTGGGGCTGCTCACCGTGGTCAGCTTCAACCTGTGGGCCGAGGGCACCCTCTTCCACACCCTGTTCGGGCGCAGCGCCTTCGGCTTCATCGAGATGCTGACCAACATCTTCATGCCGCTGGGCGGCCTGATGATCGCGCTGTTCGCCGGCTGGGCGCTGACCCACTCCGAGGTGATGAAGGAGATGCACACCAACGAGCGCTGGTTCCGCATCTGGCGCTTCCTGGTGCGCTTCGTGGCGCCGGCGGCGGTGGCCTTCGTCTTCCTGCGCAGCATTCCCCAGGTGGAGGGCTACCTGATCCCGGCCATCGGCGCCGTGGTGATCGTCGGCGCCTTCGCCGCGGGGCGCACCTTCCTCGCCGACGACAGCCAGCAACTGTAGGGGCCAGCACCCGAGAACGGGAACGTCCGGGCCGCACCACCAGAACAACAACCAACGGAATCCGCCATGGCCGCCATCATCGAGGTACAGCACGTCAACAAGGCCTTCGGGGGCCTCAAGGTCATCAATGACTGCTCGATCCGGGTGGAGAAGGGCTCGATCACCGGCCTGATCGGCCCCAACGGGGCCGGCAAGTCGACGCTGTTCAACATCATCGCCGGGGCCCTGCCGCTGGACAGCGGCCGGATCCTGCTCGACGGCGATGACATCACCAACCAGCCGGCCAACGCGCTGTTCCACCGCGGCCTGCTGCGCACCTTCCAGATCGCCCACGAGTTCTCCCAGATGACGGCGCTGGAGAACCTGATGATGGTGCCGCCGGCGCAGTCCGGCGAGAACCTGTTCGCCGCCTGGTTCACGCCGGGCCGGGTGTACCGCGAGGAGGCCGAGGTGCGCCGCCGGGCGCTGGAGGTGATCGACTTCATCGGCCTGCACCACGTGCGCAACGAGCTCGCCGGCAACCTCTCCGGCGGCCAGAAGAAGCTCCTCGAGCTCGGCCGCACCATGATGACCGACGCCCGAGTGGTGCTGCTCGACGAGATCGCCGCCGGGGTCAACCGCACCCTGCTCGGCGACCTGGTCACCAACATCGAGCGGCTCAATCGCGAGATGGGCTACACCTTCCTGGTCATCGAGCACGACATGGACATGATCGCCCGGCTCTGCGACCCGGTGATCGTGCTGGCCCAGGGCAGCGTGATGGTCGAGGGCAGCATCGAGGAGATCCAGAACAATCCCGAGGTCATCGAGGCCTACTTTGGTGCCGCCAGCTGATTGGGGCGCCGCCAGCTGACCGGGCACCGCCAATAACGATAACGAACGCAGAGAACGACTGACCATGCCATTACTCGACGCACGCAACGTGCACGGCGGCTACGGCGGCATGAACATCCTCAACGGGGTGGACATGGCCATCGAGTCCGACCAGATCGGCGTGATCGTCGGTCCCAACGGGGCCGGCAAGTCCACCATGCTCAAGGCCGTCTTCGGCCTCCTCCACGTCAGCCAGGGCGAGATCCTGCTGCGCGGCGAGCCGATCCACAACCTGCCCACCAACCAGCTGGTGCAGAAGGGGATGGGCTTCGTGCCCCAGGAGAACAACGTCTTCCCGAGCCTCACGGTGAAGGAGAACCTGGAGATGGGCGCCTTCCTCAAGCCGGGCAACGTCAAGCGCATGCTGAAGCAGGTCTACGACTTCTTCCCGCCGCTCCACGACAAGCGCCACCAGCCGGCCGGCGAGCTCTCCGGCGGCCAGCGCCAGATGGTGGCCATGGGCCGCGCGCTGATGGCCGAACCCAGCCTGCTGCTGCTCGACGAGCCCACTGCCGGCCTCTCGCCGCTCTACATGAACGAGATCTTCGAGCAGGTGAAGCTGGTCAACTCGGCCGGCGTGGGCATCCTCATGGTCGAGCAGAACGCCAAGCAGGCGCTCGGCATCGCCGACAAGGGCTTCGTGCTGGCCGCCGGCCAGAACCGCTTCACCGATACCGGGGCCGCCCTGCTGGCCGACCCGGACGTCGCCAAGAGCTTCCTCGGCGGCTAGCCGGGAACGGGAGAATATCGACGTGAATGAACTGGTCTTCTTCATCAACAACGTGGTGATCGCCGGCAGCGTGACCGGCTCGATCTACGCCATCGGTGCGGTGGGCGTGACGCTGATCTTCAGCATCATGCGCTTCGCCCACTTCGCCCACGGCGACATGATGACCTTCGGCGCCTTCATGGTGCTGCTGCTGGCCAGCGCCTTCCCGGGGGCCGGGGCGGCCTTCGGCGTGCCGGCCGCCCTGGTGCTGCTGCCGGTGGCCATGGCGCTCACGGCGCTGCTGGCGGTGGGCATCGACCGCGCCTTCTACAAGCCGCTGCGCGCCCACGGGGTCAAGCCCATCGTGCTGGTGATCGGCTCGCTGGGGGTGACCCTGATGCTCCAGGGGCTGATCCGGCTGTTCTCGGGCACCGGCGGTTCGAGCCTCTACGTCGACGACCGCAAGGAGATCTTCCGCCTCGCCCTGCCCTTCGAGGGCGTGCGGGCGCCGGTGGTGATCACCGAGCCCCAGCTCTGGCTCTTCGGGATCACCCTCGTCGCCGTGGTGGGCCTGCACCTCTTCCTGACCCGCTCGCGGCTCGGCAAGGCGATGCGCGCCATGTCCGACAACCCCGACCTGGCCCAGGCCTCGGGCATCAACACCAACACCATCGTCGCCGTGACCTGGGTGATCGCCGGGGGGCTCGCCGCCATCGCCGGCACCCTGCTGTCGCTGGACGTCACCTTCAAGCCCGACCTCAGCTTCTTCCTGCTGCTGCCGATCTTCGCCGCGGCCATCGTCGGCGGCGTCGGCCACCCCTTCGGGGCCGTGGCCGGCGGCTTCGTGGTGGGCTTCGCCGAGACCCTGGCGGTGTTCAACTGGAGCGTGCTGCTCCGGCCCTTCCGCGACAGCCTGCCCGAGTGGATGACCCAGGCCGGCAACCTCGCCTTCGTCGGCACCGAGTACAAGATCGTGGTGCCCTTCTTCATCCTGGTCGTCATCCTGGTGTGGCGCCCCACCGGCATCTTCAAGGGCAAGGTGATCTGATGGAAACCAAACGCGCGGATACCGTCGCCGCCCCGAGCCGCTTCCCGCTGCGCGAGGCGGGCCTCTTCGTCGCCCTGCTGGTGGCCGTGCTGGGGGTCTACGCCGTGATGGGCGGCGCCTACAGCACCCGCATGCTGGTGGAGGCCTCCTGCTACGCCATCCTGGCCCTGGGCCTGACCATCCAGTGGGGCTACGCGGGCCAGTTCAACGCCGGGGTGATGGGCTTCGTGGCGCTGGGCGGCTTCAGCGCCATGTTCTTCAGCATCCCGGTCAACGAGGCCTTCTGGGACAGCGAGCTGCCCGGCGAGCTCGGCCGGGTGCTGCTCTACATGGTCGCCGCCGTACTGGTGGTGCTCGGCGCCACTCGCCTCGACCGGCTCGGCGTGCCCCGGAAGCTGCGCACCCTCATCGCCGTGGTGCTCGGGGTGGTGCTCTACCTGGTGGTGATCAACGCCCTGCGCGGCGTGACCGACCAGATCGAGTCCCGGGCCGGCTTCATCGGCGGCCTGGGCCTGCCGGTCGGCGTCGGCTGGATCGTCGGCGGCGCGCTGGCCGGCGGCGTGGGTTTCTTCATCGGCCGGGTCTGCCTCGGGCTGCGCAGCGACTACCTGGCGATCGCGACCCTGGGCATCGCCGAGATCATCAAGGCCTTCCTCAAGAACTCCGACTGGCTGACCCGGGGCACCGCCACCGTCTCGCCGCTGCCCTGGCCGGTGCCGGGGCCCGAGGCCGTCGGCTTCACCCTGGCCCGGGCGATGTACCTGTCGGTCACCGCGGTGATGATCGCGGCGATCTTCTTCCTGCTGAGCCGCGCCTACCACGCCCCCTGGGGCCGGATGATCCGCGCCATCCGCGACAACGAGCTCTCCGCCGCCGCCATGGGCAAGGACATCAATCGGCGACGCCTGGAGATCTTCGTGCTGGGCTGCATCCTGATGGGCATCGGCGGCGCCGCCCTGGGGAGCTTCAACAGCATGTTCGACCCCCAGGGCTACCTGCCGCTCAACCACACCTTCCTGGTGCTGGTGATGGTCATCCTGGGCGGGCCCGGCAACAACCTGGGCACCATCTTCGGCGCCGTGGCGGTCTATATCATCTGGATCATGTCCGAGCCGCTGGCGCTGTTCTTGATGGAGCTGGCCGTCTCCTTCGGCGAGGGCGCCTTCGGCTGGGAGGCCCCCACCAACATGGACAGCCGGGCGCTGCAGGCGCGGGTGTTCGTGATCGGGCTGCTGATCACCCTGGTGCTGCGCTTCGCGCCCAAGGGCCTGCTGCCGGAGAAGGTCAAGCACGTGGCCTGACAGCGAGGCTGCGAAGAGCAAGGCAGGAAGATGCTTGGCACCTCCCCTCGGCGCGGCCGTCCACGATTGGCAAGGGGCGATGAGCCGAAAGCGACACCCGATGAAAAGGCCCTGGCGGGCAACCCGCCAGGGCCTTCGTTCGCCTTCGCTCAGCGGGGGCGCGACCCTCAGAGGTCGACGTAGCCCTTGCTGGTGAAGGCGCCGTCCTCGATCACCATCTCCAGCACTACGCCCGGTACGTCGCCGTTGGCATCGAATTCGTGGGTGCCGGAGGCGCCCTCGTAGTTGATCTCGGTGCCGGCGGCGATCAGCTCCACCGCCTTCTCCCACTCGCCGGGCAGCACCACCTCACCCGGGGCAGTGGCCACGCTGCGCAACGCCTCGTTGAGCCCCTCGCGCTCGGCACTGCCGTTCTGCTCGATGGCCAGCGCCAGCAGGAAGGCGGCGTCGTAGGCCTGGGCGGCGAACACCGCGCTGGGATCGATGCCGGCCTCCTCGGCCTGGGCCTGGAACATCGCGGTGCCCGGCAGCTCCGGGCTACCCGGGCGGGTGGCGATCATGCCCTCGAGCACGTCGGCGCCGATGGCCTCGACCAGGCTGTCGCCGACCATGCCGTCGGCCCCGATGTACTGGGTGAACATGCCGCTCTCGTAGGCCTGGCGCACCACCGTCTGGCCGGAGGTATCGGCGTAGGCCAGCACCACCAGGTTCGGCACGCCGGTGGAGGAGAGGGTGCCCAGCTCCGAGCGGTAGTCGGCGCGGTTGTCCTCGTGGGCGAGGTTCTCCGCCACCGTGCCGCCCTCGGCCTCGAAGGCCGTGGTGAAGGCGTCGGAGAGGCCGCGACCGTAGTCGTTGTTGACGTAGGTGACGACGACTTCCTCGATGCCCTTGTCGATCAACAGCTTGGCCAGCATCTCGCCCTGGAAGGCATCCGAGGGCACGGTGCGGAACACCAGGTCGTTGTCGTCGAGGTCCGAGACCGCCGGGGCCGTGGAGGCCGGCGAGACCATGGTCACCCCGCCCGGCACGGCGGCGTTGTTGGCCGCGGCGATGGTCGCCCCGGTGCACAGCGCCCCGACGATGGCGGTGACCTGCTCGGTGTTGACCATGCGGTCGGCGGCGTTCGAGGCGGCCGAGGCGTCGGAGCAGGTGGTGTCACCGGTGGGCATCACCAGCTCCTGGCCGCCCAGCAGGCCGCCCTGCTCGTTGACCTGGCTCACCGCCAGCTGGGCGCCGTCGAAGATCGGCGGCGTCAGACTCTCGATGCCGCCGGTGAAGCCCCCCAGGAAGCCGACCTTGACCTCGGCCTGCGCCATGCCGGAGAGGGCCAGGGTGGTCGCCGCCACCGCCGTCGCTAGAACGCGTTTCTTCATGATTGTTGGTCTCGCTCTGGTTGCTCGGATCATGGACTGCATGAATCACACCCCCAATCTGGAAGGCCGGGGAGCAAAACACAAGCCGGCGCTGCCAACGCTTCGGGCCCGCCGGCACTCGCCAAGTCATTGATCGCCATGGCGAAGCGTCGGTGCTTAAGCGTTCGAACGCACGCTTCAACGCAACCGCGCCCCCCCGACCTATACTGAGGGCCGTTCACTCCCCGCCCAGAGGTCACCATGACGCCACGCCTGACGCCCCTCGCCTTCGCCCTCCTCGCCCCCATCGCGCTCTTCACGGGAAGCGCCCAGGCCGATGGCCGAGCCATCGACTACGCCGTGGACGGCGAGGCCTTCACCGGCTACCTGGCGAGCGCCCCGGACGAGTCCCGGGGCACCGTCCTGATCGTCCACGACTGGGACGGCCTCACCGACTACGAACGCCGACGCGCCGACATGCTCGCCGAGCTGGGCCTCGACGCCTTCGCCCTCGACCTCTACGGCCAGGGCAACCGCCCGGTGGAGACCGATGTCAAGAAGGCCGAGACCGCAAGGCTCTACGAGGACCGCGAGCGCATGCGCCGCCTGACCCTGGCCGGCCTCGAGGAGGCTCGCGCCCAGGGCGCCGCCGGTCCGGTGGTGATCATGGGCTACTGCTTCGGGGGCGCGGTGGTGCTGGAGCTCGCCCGCTCGGAGCAGGCCGGGGAGATGGCCGGCTTCGCCACCTTCCACGGCGGCCTGGCCACCCCCGAGGGGCAGGGCTACCCCGCCGAGAGCGGGCCGATCCTGGTCGCCCACGGCGGCGCCGACGCCGCGATCTCGCTGGACGACGTCGCGGCCCTGGGCCGGGAGCTGGAGGCCGCCGGCACCCCCTACGAGATCGAGATCTACTCCGGCGCCCCCCACGCCTTCACCGTCTTCGGCAGCGAGCGCTACCAGGCGCGGGCCGACGAGAAGTCCTGGGCCGCCTTCCTGGGCCTGCTCGACGAGGTGCTGTGATGGTCCGGGCGGCCCGCGGCGCGGGTCGCCATTTCGCAAGAGGGACGTTCGTTTAAATAAAGATTAATGGTTTTTCTTTCTGTAGAATCGCCCACCTTAACTGACAATCACCACATAAAAGCTGTTTTGCAGAAAGGAGTCCCGACGTGACCAGTCCTTCGACGACCGCCTCCACCAGCGTGTGGCGGCGCATCCCCCTGTGGCAGAAGATCCTCGCCGGCCTGGCCCTCGGCATCCTCGCCGGCGCGCTGATGGGCGAGGACGCCAGCGTCTTCAAGCCCATCGGTGACGTCTTCATCAGCGCCATCAAGATGCTGATCGTGCCGCTGGTGTTCTCCACCCTGGTGGTGGGCATCACGGCGATGCGCGACCCGCAGAAGATGGGCCGGATCGGCGTGCGCACCATCGGGCTGTACCTGATCACCACCGCCTTCGCCATCGCCATCGGCCTGCTCGCCTCGCTGATCTTCCAGCCCGGCGTGGGCCTCACGATGAGCTTCGAGTCCGGGGTCGAGGCCAAGGCCGCCCCCAGCCTGGTGGAGATCCTGGTCGGCCTGGTGCCCCAGAACCCCATCGATGCCCTGGCCAGCGGCAACATCCTGCAGATCATCGTCTTCGCCATCGGGCTGGGCATCTCGCTGACCCTGATCGGCGAGAAGGGCGAGCCGGTCGTGCGCGTCTTCGAGAGCTTCGCCGAGGCCATGTACAAGCTGACCAGCTTCGTCATGGCCCTCGCCCCGTTCGGCGTGTTCGGCCTGATCGCCCACGTCTCGGGCAGCTACGGCCTCGAGGTGCTGCTGCCGCTGGCCAAGGTGATCGGCGTGGCGTACCTGGCCAGCGTGCTCCACGTGCTGATCGTCTACACCGGCCTGCTGGCGCTGCTCGGCCGCCTCAACCCGGTGCGCTACCTGCAGGGCATCCTCGACGCCCTGGTGGTGGCCTACTCCTCGGCCTCCTCCTCCGGCACCCTGCCGGTCTCGCTGCGCTGCGCCCAGAAGAACCTCGGCGTCTCCGAGGGCGTGGCCGGCTTCGTGCTGCCGGTGGGCGCCACCATCAACATGGATGGCACGGCCATCTACCAGGGGGTGGTGGCGGTGTTCATCGCCCAGCTGCTGGGCGTCGAGCTCAGCATGATGGACTACGGCATGATCATCGTGACGGGTACCCTGGCCTCCATCGGCACCGCCGGCGTGCCCGGCGCGGGCCTGGTGATGCTCTCCATCGTCATGGCCCAGATCGGCCTGCCGCTGGAGGCGATCGCGGTGATCGCCGGCATCGACCGCATCCTCGACATGGCGCGCACCAGCGTCAACGTGGCCGGTGACCTGATGGTCACCACCCTGGTCGGCAAGAGCGAAGGCGAGCTCGACGAGGGCATCTACAACGCCCCCGGCAAGAGCTGATCCTCCGGCGTCGGCCCCGGCCGGCGCCGCTTGGTCCCGAGCGGCTCTCCCCGAGACACCTTCCAGAGCCGCTCGTCCTGCGCCTCCCCCCCTGAGCCGCCCCGACCGGCTCCTGCCCTGCGGGCTCCCGCCGAGTGCTACAGTGATCCTGTCGATGCGCAGCGAGTCGCGAGGTCACCATGCATATCACTCCCCTGACCGGCAGCCGGGCCGAGATCGGCGAGGCCCACGGCCGCGCCCATGGCGAGCGGATCACCCACAGCCTCGCGGTCTATGACCGGCTCTTCCAGGACTTCGTGGGCCTCGACTGGGCCCAGGCGCGCCGCGTGGCCGAGCGCTTCCTGCCGATGATCGAGCGCGGCTTCCCCGCGATCCTCGACGAGATGGCGGGCATCGCCCGGGGGGCGGGCCTCGATTTCGCCGATATCCTGACCCTCAACTGCCGAAGCGAGATCTCGCTGACCCAGGCCAGCGGCGGCTGCTCGGCCTTCGCCTTGAAGCGCGACGCCACCCAGTGGCTGGCCCAGAACTGGGACTGGCGCAGCGATCAGCTGCACAACGTGGTGGCGCTGGAGATCAACGGCGACGACGCCCCGACGCTGTTCAGCATCGGCGAGGCCGGCATGGTGGCCAAGATCGGCATGAACGAGCACGGCCTCGGCGTCTGCCTCAACGCCATCCGCTCCCAGACCTGCGGCGAGGGGCTGCCCATCCACATCGCCCTGCGCAAGATCCTGGAGTGCCGCGACCTGGACGACGCCGTGGCGGTGGCGCGCCGCGACCGGGTCTGCTCGCCGGCGCACTTCCTCGTCGCCCAGGGCGATGGCCGAGCGCTGGGCCTCGAGGTGCACCCGGGCGAGCCCGGCGTCCTCTCCCCGCGAAACGGCGTGGTGACCCACACCAACCACCTCTATGCCGGCGGCGGCACCGAGGGCGTCGAGGACTTCCCGCGGGCCGATTCCCGCCCCCGCCTGGCCCGGCTGGATGCCCTGCTGCGCGAGGCGCTGCCGGTGCGGGGCGAGATCGGCGAGGGGGAGCTCTTCGCGCTGCTCGCCGACCACGACGGCGCACCGCTCTCTATCTGTCGCCACTTCAACCCCGACCAGCCCGCCGAGGAGCGCATGGAGACACTCTTCGCGGTGGTGATGGACCTGACCCGGCGGCGCCTTACCCTGCGCCACGGCAAGCCCTGCGAGAGCGACGAGAGCCTGACGGTCCAGTTCGGCGACGCGCCCGGCGTTGACCCGGATCAAGCACGACAGGGCGGCTCACGATAATGATCGTCAGCCGCCAGGACGAGCTGAGCAAGCGCGTGCGCCTCAACGGCATGGCCTACCTCAACGCCGCGCGTCCGCTGACCACGCCCTGAGGGACTGAACACCGCCCTCACGGCCGCACCGGCGTCTCAGCCGGCCAGGGCTTCCTCGACCAGCGCACGGGCCTCGGCGGTCATCGGCAGCTCGAGAGCCAGCGCATGGGCGCCCGGCGACATCTTCCGCCAGGTCTTCTGCACGATGCGGATCAGGTGATCGTGGTCGACCTGCCGGGAGAAGTCGCCGAAGTAGTTCTCCAGGAACACCAGGCAGGCGCAGTCCTCCACCGCCTGCACGCCCTCGTCTCGCCCCAGTCCCTGCTTGCGGATCATCGTCGCCACCCGCTCCGCCGAGGCGTCGTCGTAGCCCGCGTCGCGCATCAGCGTCGCGGTGGTCTCGCCGGCGCGCCGCCCCTGGTCGCGACGCCAGGTCAGATAGCCCACGCGCCCCTCGGGATAGTCGGCGCGCGGCACCTGCCAGCGCTGCAGGTGCTGGCCGCGTACCGCCAGGCGCACCAGTTCGTCCGGCGCCTCAACGAGCCGCTCCAGCCAGGCGCTCATCCGTCCCGCGTGCCACAGTTCCAGGGGCATCGACTCGCCCTCCACCGTCACGCGGCGCGGGTCCTCCGCGTGCAGGGCATCCAGGGCGGCGAGGGTCGCCGCGAACGGAGAGGGGTCGCTGGGGAATTCGGCAGGCATGGGCGCACTCCTTGATGGGGTAAGGTAGGGTCGGGGCCGATGACGACGACGGCCGCCGCCGATACCAGCATACCGGGCCGCCTGGCACCGGGCCCAGCCCCGCCTCGGATCGCCCGACGCTCAAGCGGCGGTGCTCGTGCGATGGCCTCGATCGCCTCGAGCCGCACGAGGCGTAACGCACGCGCATAAAAAAGGCCCCCGAAGGGGCCAGTAGGAGCACGCCAGCTCACTCGTCGCATCGCCACACCAATGGCGATCCTGTCATACAATTTGCGAAAAGCACGCCAACAAGAAAAACCAACAGCTTTAACAGTCGCTTAGCGAAAAATGGCGCTCCGACCCGCCGCGCATCATCGCCCGATCTCTTCGCACCTGCACCATGGCGGGCCCACACGCCGGACCGGTGCTCCATCGCGGCCCGCCGATCATGCGTCCCGCAGGCTGGTGACGGACACCTGGCTGGTGCGCGGCCGCACCGACACCTTCACCGACCGCTACGTCGAGCGCATCAACCAGCGGGCGACCTGCGAGCCGCGACCGTTATCCTTTTTCGCCGCAGATCAGCCCGCTGTGCCGGATATCCCCCAGCCGTCCGTCGCCGATCCCGGCGATCCGGGTGAGCTCGAAGGCGCCCCGCCACGGCCGGCCGGCGATGATGTCCGAGGCGCGCGCCGGCCCCACGTGGGGGAGCTCGGCGAGCCGCGTCGCGTTGCTGGCGTTGAGGTCGATGCAGTTCGCCCGCGGCTGCCCGGCCACCGAGCCTGCCAACAAGGCGCCACCGACCGCCGGCGAGGGCGCCAGGCGTGCGCCGTTGAGCGCCAGGTAGACCGGCGCATGATCCGAGACCCGCTCACGCGACGCCTGGTGACCCAGGGGCAGCAGCTCGGGAAAGCGCAGGATACCCCGGCCATCGGGCGCTAGCCGTTCGGCGTCGTACCAGAGGTTGTCGTAGAGGCTGGCGTACTGGCCCGCCGTGGTCGCCAGGGTCGAGCGCCCCTCGGTGATCGCCGGTACTGCCCCCAGGGCACGCAGGGGCGCCCAGCCCGGGTGATCCGGCGCCAGGTTGAAGTCGCCCGCCAGCAGGCGCGGCGTCTGTGGCGCGAGCTCGCCGAGCCACCGCCAGTAGTCGGCCAGCGCCGCGATCTCCGGCAGGCGATCCCCGACGCCGTCGCCGTAGACCACGTGCACGGTCGCCAGGGTGAAGCGCTCGCCGCTCGCCCGGTCGCGAAAGCGCGCCGAGTAGGGCTCCCGCGCGAAGACGTCGCCGTGATCGAGGAACACCACGGCGCCATCCTCGTAGGCCACCTCGCTCTCCCGCCACAGGAAGCCGTAGTGCTCCTCGTAGCTACTCCGCCCCAGGGCGTGGCTCGCCATCGAGGACCAGGCCTCGCCCGAGCGCGCCTCGAGCTCGCGCTCCAGCGCGCCCAGCGCCGCCGGGTCCATCAGCTCCTGCACCGCCAAGAGGTCGAAGTGGTTGGCCACGTGGGCCACCTGGGGCATGGCCTTGTCGTTGTTCCAGCCGAGATGTTCGATGTTCCAGCTGCCGACGAGCACGTCGGCCGAGGCGTGAAGGGGGGCGAGGGCCAGCAGCCCCGCCAGCAGATAACGCGACATGCCATCTCCGGGCAAAAGGTCGTCATCCTGGCGGCCTTTTTCCTGAAGATCAATGCGTTATGGGGAAGAGGGTCGGCGATCGGCGGGACCGACCGGCCCGGGGCTCAGCGCCAGGCGAGCCACAGCGCGGCGGCGGCCACGCCCAGCAGGAAGAGCGCCAGGCCGAGGCGCCGGGTCGGCAGGCGCGCCGCGCCGATCAGGGCGCGGGCGGGCTCGGCCGGGTCGTGGCGAACCATCAGGGTGCGGCCGGGCGGGTAGTCGGTCAGGTACGCCTCGGCCTCCTCGCGACTGGGGAAGGTGGGCGCGCCGTCGAAGCGGCCGTTGTCGGAGGCGACCTCCCGGCCGTCGACCCGATAGGCGATCCGCACCCGCGCCAGGTAGCGGCGCCCCTGGTCGGGGCTCTCGCGGTTCTGCACCGGCGAGCCGAGTTCCTCGAGCGCGGTGTCGGTCACCCGGGCCGTCGCTTCGGGCCAGCGGCTCGCGCTGCGCCGCCGCCAGGCGACGCGGGCCGAGAGGACGGCACCGGCCAGGGCGGCGACGGCGATCAGCAGGGGAAGCATGGACATGGGGCGGCTCCTGTCACCGGGGGAGCCGCCATCATGGCCGCCGGCGGCGCCGTTGCAAAGGCGCCGCCGGTCCCCAGGGCGCCGGACGGGCGCTCAGGGATTGCCCGGCACGGCGATCCAGAACGGGAAGGCGCCCGCGACCGGCTCGCGCCGCACCACCGTCATGCTCTCGGTATCGATCACCGCGATGGCATCGTCGCCGGTCAGGGTGGCGTAGAGGTAGCGCCCGTCGCGGCTGGCGCGTACCCCGTGGGGGCCGGTGCCGACCTCGACCGTCGCGGCGACCTCCAGGGACTGGACATCGATCAGGGTCACCACGGAATCGGCGATCGCGCCGGTGGCCACGTAGCGTCCGCCGGGCAGCACATCGATGCCGCCGTGGCCGTTGCCGACGGCGAAGGTCTCGAGCACGCGGCGCTGCTCGAGATCGAGCACCGCCGCCTGGCCGACGAAGTCGCGGATCCACAGCCGCCGGCCATCCGCGCTGAGGTCGAGGTTGTGCGGGGTCTCCAGGCCCGGGGTGGGGATCTCGTCGACCTTCTCGAGGGTCTCCATGTCGATCACCGCGATGGCGCCGCCGCCCTGCAGGGTCACGTAGGCGCGCGCGCCGTCGGCGGAGAAGACGGCGTTGTGCGGCCCGGCACCGACGGACAGCCGCTTGGTCAGCTCGCCGGCGGCCAGGTCGATCACCGCCACCACACCCTGCTTCTGGGCCATGGCGAGACCCAGGCGACCGTCGGGCGAGATCTTCACCCCCTGGGCCACCTCGCCGACGGGCAGGGTGGCGAGGCGCTCGCCGCTGCGGGCGTCGAGCAGGTAGACGTCGCCGGTCTTGAAGCCCGAAACCAGCAGCCGCGTGCCGTCGGGGCTCAGGGCATCGTAGTGGGCACCGGGCACGTCCGGCCACGCCTGCCCGCTGGGCAGCGCCTGGACGGCATTGCCGTTCTGGACCGCCACGTAGGCCGGTGCGGAGAACGCCGCCTCGCGGGCGAGGCTCGCCGCGGCCTCGGCCGGCGCCTCCTCCGCCGCGTCCGGAGTCGACGCGCCGATGCCCTCGAGCCCCTGGCGCAGCCGGTGGACGTCGCGCCCGTTAAGCGCCGGGTCGCGAAGTGCTTCGATCTCCTCGGCGGTGTAGGGGCGGAAGCCCTCGGGCGCGGGATCGATCTCGGTGAGCAGGTAGTTGAGTACCTCGGCGATCTGCGCCTCGCCCAGCGCCTCGCCCCAGGCCGGCATGTTGCCGTCGTAGGGCTCGCCGTCGACGACGATCGGCCCGGTCAGGCCGTTCAGAAGCACCCGGGCCAGATAGTCGCGCCCGTCGATCGCGTCGCCCTCGGCGGCGTACAGCGCGCCGACGTGGCCCCGGTGGGGCGGGAAGGCGCCGCTCATGCCTTCGCCGTTCGGCTGGTGACAGGCGGCGCATTGATCGGCATAGACTCGCGCTCCGGGCGACGTCTCCTGGGCGACGGCCGCGGTGGCGGCCACCGCGCCGGTCGCGCCGAACAGGCAGGCCGTCATCCAGGGCAGCAGGTAGGGTTTTATCATTGTCATCTCTCGCATCGGGACATACGCCCCCTCCACGGCCTCGTCATCGCGACGAGCCGCGGGAAGCGTTCAGGGAAGGAGGGGCCGGGCGACGCCCGGCCAGGGGACTACTGCACCGCCACCGGGCGTACCACCGGCTTGCCGTCGACGACCAGCGGCGGATCGACCTCCACCGAGCCGGGACCGAAGACGTACTCGCCGGGCGTGCCGGTATCACGGTGGAGCATCACGTAGAGGCGCTCGCCGGCGGCCACCTCATGCGTCAGCGGCACCTCGACGGCCGTGTGATCACCGGCGGACACGGCGACATGGCCGATGGAGGCCGGCGCCACGATCTTGCCCGCGTCGTCGCTGGCGTGGACCACCACGAAGCCATCCTCGGCGACGCTCACGCCGTCCACCGTGACCCGGCTGCCGGGGGCCTGCTCGGATACCTCGAGCGACGGCGCGGCGAGCGCATTCGCGGCCAGGCCGAGGGTCAGGGTCATGGCCGTCAGGGTGTAGCGAATCCTCATCGCGAAATCTCCTTATTGGTTGTTGGAACGGGGCCGGAAGCCCCTCGTGCCGGTGCGGCGCCCCTAGAGGCGAAGCCGCTCCAGCCTCTCGGTGGGCAGCTCGCCCACCAGCAGCGAGCCGGCGTTGTCGCCCGGCCAGCCCACCACCGCCTGATCGCCCAGCCGGGCAACATAGCGCCCGTCGCGGGCGACCGCGTCGCGCACGCTCGCCCGGTTGAAGAACAGCGGCCCGCTGACCACGTACTGGACCACGGTGTGCGACTCGACCCGGTAGGCCAGCGCGGCCGCCGGCTGCCCCTGCAGCGCGGTGGGCCAGGCGCCGAGGAACTCCACGCCGGGCCCCTCGAGGCGATCGATCGGCAGTGCCAGGGTGCGCGCCAGCACGGCGGTGTCCCGGGAGGCCTGGGGCGGAAGCACGCCGCTCACCCGCTGGCGGAAGTCCGCCACGGCGTCGCGCACCATCGGCACGCCCTGGCGCGCCTCCCAGCTCGGCCCGCCCAGCACCACCGCCAGCACACAGGCCTGGATCGCCGCGATGCCCCAGCCCAGCCAGGCCCACAGGGGGCGGGGCGCCGCGCGGCGTCGCGCGGGCGAGAGCAGCCGCTGCCTCAGGCGCCGCTCGACCGCCTCGGCCGATGCCGCCCGGGTGGCCGCCTCGGTGGCGGGGGCGGTGGCCTCGCCGAGCCGTGCCAGGCGCCGGCTGACCGCCTGCTGGCGCGCCAGCTCGCGCCGGCACGGCTCGCATCCCGCCAGGTGCTCCGCCATGGCACGGCGCTCGTCGGGGGAGAGCTCGTCGTCGAGGTAGGGCGCCACCCGCTCCAGCCAGGCGGCATGGGCCTCGTGGGCCAGAGGATCGTGATCACTCATGGTGGCGTGCCTCCTTCTCGCCCGGCGCGCCGCGCCCCTCGAGCGCCTCTGGCGCCTCGACCAGCAGCGCGGCGAGCAGGCGCCGGCCGCGGGCCAGCCGGCTGGTCACGGTGC
>JAWWBV010000019.1:0-15999 GCA_033720795.1 Halomonas sp.
CAACCCCTCCTCCGCGAGGCGCTTGAGCATCTTGGCCACGGTGGGCTGGGCGACGCCGAGGCGGCGCGCGATATCGATCTGCCGGGCCTCGCCGCTATCGGCGATCAGGTCCGAGATCAGCTCGACGTAGTCCTCCGCCAGCTCGGTGCGCCGCGCATCGCGCGCCTTGCGAAAGCCCTGCATGTGGCTATCCGGCTCGATGAGTCGCCCATGGCGAGGCTTAAGCGCTGATGTCATCGGATCCTTACCTGAGATAAAGAGCTGGCGGGAGAAGAGTGGGGACGTGATGTCCTCATGATGCCTGGTGGCACCGAGATTGCAATTTCGGCGGCGCCGACGCCCCGGGGGAGCCAGGGTGCAACAAGAATCGAAGCACACAGGACCGAAGCATAACGGAGCCGAAGCAGGCAAAATGGCACGACCGACGATGCCACGGTCCTCCTCGGCCGCGGCCACTCACAGGCGCCCGTCACGACAGACCGGGGCCACTCGACGAAGGAAGATGACCCAATGAGTGCCGAAGAACACCGCATCGTGCTGCTGGACGGGGGCATGGGACAGGAGCTCAGGCGGCGCAGCGATCGCCCGGCCACGCCGCTGTGGTCCGCGCAGGTCATGCTGGACGAACCGCAGCTGGTCACCGCGGTGCACCGCGACTTCATCGATGCCGGCGCCCGGATCATCACCACCAACAACTACAGCGCGACGCCCCAGCGCCTGGCGCGCGACGGCGATCCTGCCCTGTTCGCGCCGCTGCAGGCCGCCGCGCTGGCGGCCGCCCGCCAGGCCCGCGACGAGAGCGGCCGGGCGGTGCGCATCGCGGGCTGCCTGCCGCCGCTGGTGGCGAGCTACCACCATGAGGTCGTGCCGGACGATGCCACCTGCCGGCGCGACTATCGCCGGCTGGTCGAGGCCCAGGCCGACGGGGTCGACCTCTTTGTCTGCGAGACCATGACGCTGACCCGCGAGGCGCTGGCCGCGACCCGCGCGGCAGTAGAGCACGGCGCCCCGGTGTGGGTCGCCTTCACGGTGGACGACGGCGACGGCACGCGCCTGCGCTCCGGCGAGCCGCTCGCCGAGGCGGCCCGGGCGGTGGTGGCGGCCGGCGCCGCGGCGGTGCTGGTCAACTGCTCGGTGCCCGAGGCGGTCACCACCGCCATGGACGCGCTGGCCGAGCTCGGCGTGCCCTTCGGCGGCTACGCCAACGGCTTCACGGCGGCGGCCGATCTCGCCCCCGGCGGCACGGTCGAGGGTTTGGAGACCCGCGAGGACCTGGATCCCGCGGGCTATGCCGAGCACGCCTGTCGCTGGGTCGCCCGGGGCGCGACCCTCGTCGGCGGCTGCTGCGAGGTCAGCCCGGCGCATATCGCCGCCCTGGCCAAGCGCCTGACCGCCGAGGGCTATCGGCTGGCCTCCGCCTGAGGCGAGGGGCCGGACCGCCCCGCTCGGCCGTGTTAGGCTCGGGGCCACGAACACTGTGAGGAGCGCGCCATGAATGCCGCCGAGCTGCTGGACCGCCTGGTGGGCTTTGCCACCGTCTCCCGGGACTCGAACCTGGACCTGATCGCCTTCGTGGAGGGCTACCTGGACGAGCACGGCGTGGAGCACTGGCGCGTCGAGAGCGACGATGGCAAGAAGGCCAATCTGCTGGCGCGCATCGGGCCCGACGTGGCGGGCGGCGTGGTGCTCTCCGGCCACACCGACGTGGTGCCGGTGGACGGCCAGCCCTGGTCCAGCGATCCCTTCACGCTCACCGACAAGGGCGACGGCCGCCTCTACGGCCGGGGCACCTGCGACATGAAGGGCTTCATCGCCTGCGCGCTGGCCGAGGTGCCGCGCTGGGTGGTCCTTCCGCTCGACACGCCGATCTGGCTGGCCCTCTCCTACGACGAGGAGGTGGGCTGCATCGGCGCCCCGCGCATGATCGAGACGCTGCTCGCCGATCACCCGCGCCCGGCGGCGGTGATCGTCGGCGAACCGACGATGATGCACCCGGTGGTGGCCCACAAGGGCGCCACCAACCTGCGCACCACCGTCACCGGCCGCGCCTCCCACTCCAGCCAGGTCAACCAGGGCGTCTCGGCGATCCACGTGGCCGCGCGCCTGGTGACCCGCATCGAGGACGTGATGGCCGAGCTCAAGGCCGAAGGGCGCGTCGACGAGGCCTTCAACGTGGTGCACTCGAGCCTGCACGTCGGCAAGATCGCCGGCGGCACGGCGATCAACATCATGGCCCGGGAGTGCAGCTTCGAGTGGGAGATCCGCCACCTGCCGAGCGACCGCTTCGAGGAACTTCTCGGGCGCGTGAATGCCACCGCCGCCGAGCTCGAGGCCGAGATGCAAAAGCGCGCGCCGGAGGCGGGCATCGTCACCGAGGCGCTCAACACCACGGTGCCGGCGCTGGCCGACGACAACAACGCCGAGGTACTGGCGCTCTGCCGCGAGCTGCTCGACGAGCGCCCCGCCGGCGCCGTGGCCTACGCCACCGAGGCCGGCCAGTTCCAGCGCGAGGGACTGCCCACGGTGATCTGCGGACCGGGCAGCATCGGCCAGGCCCACCAGCCCGACGAGTACCTCGACATCGCGCAGCTCGAGGCGGGCGCTCAGTTCATGGCGGCACTGGGCGAGCGGCTGCGACGACAGTAGAATGCCGGCTTCCTGCCCTCGCCTGGAGCCCCCATGCCGCGCCTGACGATCCTCAAGACCGGAGACAGCTTCTCCGACGTGATCCGCGACCACGGCGACTTCGAGGACCTCTTCCTCGCCGCCCTGGCCCCGCTGGCCGAGGCGCGCGCCGATCTCACCCTGGCGGTCCACGATGCCCGCAGCGAGGGCGTCCCGCCGGCACCGGCCGCCGAGGACGGCGTGGTGATCACCGGCTCCCACGCCATGGTCAGCGAGGCCGAGCCCTGGAGCGAGGCGCTCAAGCCCTGGCTCGTCGAGGCCCGCGAGCGCGGCGTCGCCATGCTCGGCGTCTGCTACGGCCACCAGCTGATGGCGGCGGCCTTCGGCGGCACGAGCGGCTACCACCCGGACGGCCGCGAGGTCGGGACGCGCCGGCTGCGCCTGACCGCCGCCGGGCGCGCGGATCCGCTGCTCGGCACCCTGCCGACGGCCTTCGCCGCCCAGCTGACCCATTCCCAGTCGGTGCTCACCGCGCCGTCGGGTGCCATGGTGCTGGCCGACAACGACCACGACCCCTTCCAGGCCCTGCGCCACGGGCCGCGGCAGTGGAGCGTGCAGTTCCACCCGGAGTTCAGCGAGGCGGTGATGCGGGCCTACCTCGCCCACCAGCGCGAGGCCCTCGCCGACCAGGGCGACGACCCCGAGGCGCGGCTGGCTGAGATCGCGCCCACCCCCGAGGCCGGCGGCCTGATCGCCCGCTTCGCCGAGCGGCTCGTGGGCGCGCCGAGCGTCGCCTGAACCCCATACTGATCCGGGAAAGCTCCAACAGAAACGCCCCCGTACCAGGTGGTACGGGGGCGTTGTCCTGCCGTGGCAGCCGATCTAGCGGCGTGAGACCTCGGCGGCCTCGCCGACCGCTGCCTCGTCCTCGACGGCCTGCTGCTGGATGCGCCCGATATCCGGCGCCCCGGCGGCCGCCTTGCGCCGCTGGCGATGCAGGTCGCGCAGCGAACTTGTCATCATGGTGACGACGATGATGCCGCCGCCGATCAGCGCCAGCCGGGTCGGCACCTCGCCGACCCACCACCACACCAGCAGCGAGCCGAGCAGGGTCTCCAGCAGCAGCACCAGGCTGACCTCGGCGCCGGGCAGGTAGCGAGCCCCGGTCTGGATCAGGAAGTAGGCGGCCGGCAGGAACAGCGCCATGATCGCCAGCAGCGGCACGTCCTCGGCGGGCGGCAGGCTCGCGCCGCCGAACAGGGCGGCCGGCAGCAGCATCGCCAGACAGCCCAGCGGCAGGATCACCGTGGTGTCGATGCCGCGGCGACGCTCGCCCTTCTGGGCACTGGCCACGGTGGTGTTGATGGCGATGGAGATCGGCACGAACAGCGCCACGCCCAGCCCCAGCAGGCTGCCCTGCCCCACCTCGCCGGCGGCCATCAGGCTGGCCCCGCCGACACAGATGGCGATCACCACCCAGGTCTGGCGACGCAGGCGCTGCCTGAAGAACACCAGGCCGATCAGCCCGGCCACCAGGGGGGCCAGGTTCATCATCACCAGCACGTTACCCGCCGAGGTGAAGCGGTTGGCGATGACGAAGGCCCAGCCGCTGGCGGCGAAGGCCAGCGGGCACCACCAGGCGGCGGGCCCACAGGCGCGGATCGCCCCGGGCAGGCGATGGCCGTAGCGCGCCAGGGCGATCATCAGCAGCACGATGCCCAGCAGCAGGCCACGCCAGAACAGGAAAGTGACCGGCGAGACGCCGGTTCCCTTGACCAGCAGGGCATCCGGCGAGAGCAGCAGCACCCCGGTCATGGTGATCAGGTAGCCCCGCAGCCGGAACGGCAAGCGCTTCCACATGCTCGTGTCAGTCCTCTTCCGATGTTATCAACGACAAGCAGGCCGGGGAGATCCCCGGCCTGCCATGGTCACGGACGTCAGCCGTCCCGGAGACTCACACCGGGCGGCAACGCTTCAGGGCTCAGGCGCGTTCGCGACGCTTCACCGGTGCCTCGTCGTCACGACGACGACGCGGCGCCCGCTCCGGCGCGCCCTTGTCCTCGCTGATCTCCAGCGGACGGCCGGCGACGCGGGCCCGGGCCATCTTGGCCAGGATGCTCTCCGGCAGCGAGCTCGGCAGCTCGACCACCGAGAAGGCGGTGCGGATGTCGATGCGACCGATCCGGTTGCCCTCGATGCCGCCCTCGTTGGCCAGGGCGCCGACCAGCTGGCCCGGCTTGACGCCGTCCTGGTGGCCCACGGCGACGCGGTAGCGGGTCATGCCCTCGCGCGGCGCGCTGTCGCGACGCTTCGGCTTGGCATCACGCGCGTTGCGGTCGTTGTTGCGCTCGGCGCGGGGCGCCTGCAGGCGACCGATCGGCGGCTCGTCGGCACGTGCCATGCGGGAGAAGGCGCAAGCCAGCTCGATGGGGTCGTGACCCTCCTCGACCAGGCGCTCGATCAGGGCGCGCTGCTCGTCGGCACCGGCGGTCAGGGCGGCGACCACGCGCTGGTGGAACATCTCGTCGCGATGGGCGCGGATGGCGGCCTCGTCGGGCAGCGGCATCTCGCTCAACTTCTGGCCGGTGGCCTGCTCGAGCCAGCCCACCTTGCGGCCTTCGCGGAAGCCGACGAAGGTGATCGCGATACCGGTACGACCGGCACGGCCGGTACGACCGATGCGGTGGGTGTAGGCCTCGGCGTCCTGGGGCAGGTCGTAGTTGATGACGTGGGTGATGCGCGGCACGTCGAGGCCGCGGGCGGCCACGTCGGTGGCGATCAGCACGTCGACCTTGCCGCGCTTGAGGCGCTGGATGGTGCGCTCACGCAGGCTCTGGTCCAGGTCACCGGACAGGCTGGCGACGCTCATGCCGCGGGCGGAGAGCTGCTCCATCAGGGTGGTGCAGGCGGCACGGGTACGCACGAAGACGATGGCGCCGTCGACGGGCTCGACCTCGAGGATGCGCGCCAGCGCCTCCTGCTTGGCCCCGCCGTCGACCCGCACCATGCGCTGGTCGATGCTGGCCGCGGTGCCGACCTTGGCCTCGATGGCCACCTTGACCGGGTCGACGAGATAGCGATTGACGATGCGCTCGATCTCGGTCGGCAGGGTCGCGGAGAAGAAGACCCGCTGGGCGTTCTTGGGGGTATCGGCGACCACGCGCTTGACGTCATCGATGAAGCCCATGCGCAGCATCTCGTCGGCTTCGTCGAGCACCAGCGCGGAGAGGCCGTCGAGCTTGAGGCTGCCACGATCCAGGTGATCGATGATGCGACCCGGGGTGCCGACCACGACCTGGGCGCCACGGCGCAGGGCGGAGAGCTGCTCGCGATATTCCTGACCACCACACAGGGTGGCGACTTCCAGGCCCTTGAGGTTCTGACCGTACTTGCTGAAGGAGGCGGCCACCTGCTGAGCCAGTTCCCGCGTGGGGGCCATCACCAGCACCTGGGGCTCGCGGCGCGTCAGCTCGAGGCGAGACAGCAGCGGCAGGGCGAAGGCAGCGGTCTTGCCGGTGCCGGTCTGGGCCTGGCCCAGCATGTCGCGGCCTTCCAGCAGCGCGGGAATGGTCTGCGCCTGGATCGGCGACGGGGTCGTGTAACCCTGGGATTCAACAGCAGAAAGAACGGCAGGCAGCAGGGCCAGTTCGCCGAAGCTCGGCGAGACGACAGAAGTCGAGGTCATGAATCACACCTTGGTAGGCCGGCATCGCCGGCAAATAACAACAGTGGCGCCCCTGACGCGGTCAAGCCATCAAGGCCCCTGCCAACCGTCGGCCCGAAGGCGGCGGAGCAGAGCGTAACATCGGAGTCGGGGACGCCGGTCGCACCTGGCATTCGGCCCATGCCATCGCAATCGATGGCCGCATGAGCCGCTGTGGCGACCGTTGGCGCCGATCTCGCCCGTGTGGCGGATCTCGGTGGCGCTCCATCTACACAATTCGAACGCGTGAGGCACAGCTCTTGATGCTGGGCTTCCCGCTTCGGCGCTTGCCTCGCCCGTCAGGGGGAGGTCGCGTCGTCATGATGGTGGGGTCAACACATGCGAGGAGCGCGCATGCTACCATCGTCGCGCTGACCTGGCCAGCCTTATTCGTTCCACCCCTTCAGGAGCCCTGCATGCCGAACCTCTGGGTCGATGCCGACGCCTGCCCGCGGGCGGCGCGCGAGATCATCGTTCGCGCCGCCGAGCGCACCGCCACGCCGACCTGGTTCGTGGCCAACCACACCGTACCGCTACCCCCCTCGAAGTGGGTCAAGGGCCTCGCGGTGAGCCAGGGCTTCGATGCCGCCGACAACGAGATCGTCGAGCGCCTCCAGCGGGGCGACCTGCTGATCACCTCGGACCTGCCGCTGGCCCTGGAGGCCATCGAGCGCGAGGCGCGGGTGATGACCACCCGCGGCGAGGCGCTGGATGCCAACAATATCCGCGCGCGGGTTCAGATGCGGGATTTCATGGAGACCCTGCGCGCCAGTGGCGAGCACACCGGCGGCCCCAGCGGCTATTCCGACGCCGACCGCCGCGAGTTCGCCAACGCCCTGGATCGGTGGCTGGCCAAGAATTCCTGAGCATGACGCCTCTGCACCGGGTGCAGATGCGACTGTTCAGGACAAGCATGGAGACCCTGCGCGCCAGCGGCGAGCACACCGGCGGCCCGAGCGGCTATTCCGACGCCGACCGCCGCGAGTTCGCCAACGCCCTGGACCGCTGGCTGGCCAAGAACCAACGCCGGTAACGCCGGCGCTACACGCCGGATCGCGGTGCAAGCACCGCTCCCACAAGACTCCTGTGCATCCTGTGGGAGCGACGCTTGCGTCGCGATTCGCCGCGAAGCGGTGGTTGGGTTGGTTGGTCCACTGTGGTAGCAGAGACCTCTCTTCGCGGTGCCGGCGCCGCGCCCACAGGAAACTTCCCGGGTTGCGGTGGAGGCCTACCCCTTCTCGCGAATCCCCTGCCCCGGCAGGCGCTCGCGATCGTGGGGCCGCTCGAGATCGAGGCGCGGGCCGGCGGGCACGATGCGGGTCGGGTTGATGTGCTCATGGCTCTGGTAGTAGTGGCGCTTGATATGGTCGAAGTCCACCGTCTCCGCGATGCCCGGCCACTGGTAGAGCTCGCGCAGGTAGTTCGCGAGGTTCGGGTAGTCCTCGATGCGCCGCAGGTTGCACTTGAAGTGGCCGTGGTAGACGGCATCGAAGCGCACCAGGGTGGTGAACAGGCGGACGTCGGCCTCGGTCAGCCACTCGCCCGCCAGGTAGCGCCACTCGGCGAGGCGCGCCTCGAGCCGGTCGAGGGCATCGAACAGCGCCAGCACGTGCTTCTCGTAGACCTCCTGCTCGGTAGCGAAGCCCGACTTGTAGACGCCGTTGTTGACGTGCTCGTAGACGTCGGCGTTGACGGCATCGATGGTCTCGCGCAGGTCGGCCGGATAGAGGTCCAGCCGATTGCCGGTGAGGCCGTCGAAGGCGCCGTCGAGCATGCGCACCAGATCGGCCGACTCGTTGTTGACGATGCGGCCCTGCTGCCTGTCCCACAGGGCCGGAACGGTTACCCGGCCGGTGTAGTGCGGATCGGTGAGGGTATAGAGCTCGCGGTGGTACTCGGCGCCGTTGACGGCATCGCCGCTGGAGCCCTCGTCGCGGTGATAGCTCCAGCCCTGATCGAGCATCAGCGGGCTGGTGTGGGAGACGCCGATCAGTTCATCCAGGCCCTTGAGGCGCCGCATGATCAGCACGCGATGCGCCCAGGGGCAGGCCAGGGAGACATAGAGGTGGTAGCGACCCGCCTCGGCCGGCAGCCCCGGCTGGCCGTCCGGCCCCGGGGAACCGTCGGGGGTAATCCAGTCGCGCAGCTTCGCCGATTCCCGCACGAACTCCCCGCCGTGCTTCTTGGTGTCATACCACTGGTCGTGCCACTGTCCGTCGATCAAGAGTCCCATCTCGGCCTCCTCGGTTCGTCTTGAGATGCCATCAGCTTACGACGATAAAATCGAAGCTCAAGCGCACTTTTTTCCCTCAACCATTCGATTTTTTCAGGCATTCACGCCGAGTGCGCAGGCCTGGACGGCCTCCTGCAGGTGGCGGGCCATGGCGCGGGTGGCCGGCCCGGCACGGTCGCGGTCGCGATGGATGAGCTGGATCGGCACCTCGCGGCGCGCTCCCGCCGCCAGCGGCAGCGGCGCCAGGCGCCCCGCCGCCAGGGCCTCGGCGATGCGTGTCTCGGGCACCCAGGCGAAGCCGAGGTTGCGCTCGAGCATGTCGATCGAGGTATCCAGGTGGCTCACCGTCCAGCGCTGCTCGGCCTTGAGCCAGCCGGCATCCAGCGACTGGCGCAGGGCGGAATCGCGCACCACGAGCTGGCGGTGCTGCTCCAGGTCGCGCAGGTCCAGCACCCGCCCCAGGCGGTGCAGGGCGTGATCCGGATGGGCCACGGCGAGGAAGGCGACGGTCACCAGCGGCTCGCCCAGGAACCCCTTGGCGGCGAGGCCCGAGATCAGCAGATCGGCATGGCCATCCTGGAGCATCTCCAGCCCCCCGTTGAGCACCGTCTCGTGAAGCTGCACCCGCACATGGGGGTAGGACGTGGAGAAGGCCTCCAGCGCCCGGGCCAGGGCATCCGGGGGAAAGATCTGATCGATGGCCAGCACGATCTCCGCCTCCAGGCCCTCGGCCAGCCGGCTGGCCACGTCCTCCAGGGAGTCGGCGTTCTCGATCAGCTGGCGAGCGCGACGCAGCAGCATCTCGCCGGCCTCGGTCAGCCGCACCTGACGCCCCACGGGCTCCAGCACCTTCACGCCGAGCTGCTGCTCCAGCTTGTGCACCGCATGGTTGAGGGTCGAGGGGCTCTTGTGGATGGCTTCGGCGGCCCGCGCGAAGCCGCCATGGTCGACCACGGCGGCCAGCATCTGCCATTGGGCCAGGGTGACACGTGACATTTCGAATTCCTCGAACATCAATAGCGAAATATTGCGCTTAATCTTCGAAAAAACCGACCTAGAATACCAGTCAGATTCCCCAAACTGGAGACAGACCATGGCTCCCACCCCGATGACCCGGCAGGTAGCGCGCCTCGTGAACACCCGCCCGAGCCAGGATGGCGACGGCGTCAAGATTCAGCGCCTGCACGACTTCGGCGGCGGCCTGGACCCCTTCCTGATGCTCGACGAGCTGGTCGCCGACCAGCCGGACGACTACATCGGCGGCTTCCCGCCTCATCCCCACCGGGGCATCCAGACGCTGACCTACGTGATCCATGGCGGCCTGACCCACGAGGACCATCTCGGCCACTCGAGCACGATCCACTCCGGCGATGCCCAGTGGATGCATACCGGCCGCGGCATCATCCACTCCGAGATGCCGCTGACCGATCAGCAGGGGCTCCACGCCTTCCAGCTGTGGCTGAACCTGGCGGCCAAGGACAAGCTCAGCGAAGCGACCTACCGAGACGTGCGGGCGGAGGAGATGCCACGACTGACCGACCGACACGCCTCGTTGACGGCGCTGGGCGGGCACTGGCAGACGCTGGCCGGTGACGGCGTCGCCGGCCCCCTGACGCAGCTGGCCGGCCAGGGCGCCGTCGCCCATGCACGCCTGGAGCCCGGCGGCGAGCTCACCCTGGAGAGCCACGCCACCACGCTGCTGGTCTATGTCTTCGCAGGTAGCCTGGACGTCGCCGACACCCGCGTCAGCAAGGGGCAGCTCGCGCGCCTGGGCGACGGGGACACGCTCCACCTCTCCAGCACCGAGGGCGGACAGGCCCTGCTGCTGGCCGGCGAACCGCACGGCGAGCCGATCGCCCACTATGGCCCCTTCGTGATGAACCGTCAGGCCGAGCTGGAACAGGCGCTCAGGGACTACCGCGACGGCACCCTCACCGACTGATCGCTCACGCATGGGTTGAAAAACGCCGCGTCGATCTATTCAATACGCTTAGAGAACGGCGTTCGCGCCCCGATGCTCGCTCGATCCCCGCCGCCCTGGCGCCTCGAGCGGGCTTTTTCTGTATATCCATACAGACTAGGCATCTCATACATCATAGAGTATGGTTCTAAGGCCTTTTTTTTGTTTCCTTCTTCAACTTGTCACGGCCTTTTCCCCATGATGCGAATCCTTCATTCGCTACCCCGCACCCATAAGTTGCTGTTGTTACCCGTCGCCACCATGGTGACCGTGCTGGGAGCCCAGAAGGTGCTCACTACCTTCGAAGATGTTCAGCGTGATCGACAGACCCCCGATACCGTGCTCGTTCCCCTCGATGCCGACGCCAGTCCCGGCCTGCCCTCGCTCGATACCAAGCGTGGCGCGGTGAGCGAAGCCCTGGCGAAGGCCAACCAGGCGCTCGACGCCACCCGCGGCCATGTGCCGATCTCCGCCCTGACCGCCTCGGAAGTCGTCGATATCGACTTCATCAATGCCGCACGGGCCAGCCGGGTCGAATCCGGGGTTCCCGCGACCCTGGCCATGCCCGCCCAGGGCAACGCCTCTCCCCGCACCGGCCAGGCGCCGACCGACGGCGACGCGCTGCGGCTCGACGAGGGCGCCCAGCACATGGCCGTGGTCGTCGGCACCATCGCCGCCGGCATGCTCGAGCTCGAGGACGGCATGGTGGCCGATGCCACCTCCTACGAGGAGGTCACCGAGGACGAGCTGGCACTCTTCGACGAGGGCCCGATCGTCCTCGACCAGGAGATCGTCACCAACGAGCCCTACGTGCCCCAGTGGCAGACCTACACCGTGCAGAGTGGTGACACCTTCGCGATCATGGCCCAGCAGCATCTCGAGATGGGCTACAGCGAGGTCATGGCGCTGCTCGACACCCTTCCCGAGCCGCGCCTGCTGACCCACTGGCGGGTCGGCGACCGCTTCGAGTACCAGCTCGACGAGCAGGGCGACCTGCTGGCCCTGCGGATGATGAAGAACGCCCGCGACGGCTACCTGGTCGAGCGCCAGGACGACGCCTTCGAGGTCGCCACCATCGAGCGCGCCGGCGAGGCGACCCAGCGCCTGTTCGCCGGTACCATCAGCGGCAGCTTCGCGCGATCGGCCAAGGCCACCGGCCTGACCAGCGCCGAGGTCGCCGAGCTCTCCCGCGTTCTGGAGAAGAAGCTGGACTTTCGCCGCGACACCCGTCGCGGCGATCGTTTCCAGGTGCTGGTGGAATCCGACATCATCGACGGCAAGAGCCTCGATCCCCGCGTCCTGGCGGTGGCCTACGAAGGCGCGCGCATGAACCTCACCGTGGTGCGCAACCCGGACGACAACCGCTTCTATACCCCGGAAGGCGACAGCCTCGACCCGGCCTTCAACCGCTACCCTTTCGAGGGACGCTACCGGCTGAGCTCGCACTTCAACCCCAAACGCCACCACCCGGTCACCGGCCGCATCAGCCCCCACAAGGGCACCGACTTCGCCATGCCGATCGGCACCGCCGTGCGCTCCCCGGCCGACGGGCGCGTCGAGAAGGTCGGCAACCACCCGGCGGCGGGCCGCTACGTGGTGATCCGCCACGACAACGGCTACAAGACCCGCTACCTGCACCTTTCCCGGCCGATGGTGAGCAACGGCCAGCGCGTCACCATGGGCGAGCGTATCGCCCTCTCCGGCAACACCGGGCGCAGCACCGGGCCACACCTGCACTACGAGGTCCTGGTCAACAACCGCCAGGTGAACGCCATGAAGGTCGCCCTGCCGGAGAACCAGAGCCTGCAGGGGGATCGGCTGGTGGCCTTCCAGCGTCAGGCCGAGCCGATGCTGGCGGCCCTCGCGAGCGGCCAGACCGGCACCGTGGTGGCCAGCACCGAGCCGCCGGCCGCGGACGACGACGAGGGCTGATCACGCCTCGCCACTCGCGACTGCGCCCCGCCACGTGCGGGGCGCGCTCGTTTGTGGGCCCGGCTCAGCCCAGGATCATCACCACGCAGGCCGCGGTCAGAAGGCCCATCACCGCGTTGAAGATTCGCCAGTGGCGCCGGGTGGTCATCAGCCGCCCCACGGCCACGCCGAAACCCGCCCAGAGCGCGATCGACGGCAGATTGGTCATGCCCATCACCGCGATCACCACCACCGCCGAGGCCAGGAAGGCATCGCCGGAGAGCGTGAAGGAGGCGATGCCCGAGATCGCCATCACCCAGGCCTTGGGATTGGCGAACTGAAAGGCGGCGGCCTGCCAGAAGCTCAGCGGCTGCGCCTTCGCACCAGCGCCCTCCCCGTCCGGCGGCGGCGCGGTGGCGATCCGGTACGCGAGCCACAGCAGATAGACGCTGCCAATGAGCCTGAGCGCCTGCTGAAGCGACGGCCACTGCTCGAACAGGGCGCCGAGCCCCAGCGCCACGGCCCCCATCAGCCCCATCACGCCGATCGAGATGCCAAGCATGTGCGGCAGGGTGCGCAGGAAGCCGAAGTTGGCGCCCGAGGCGGTCAGCATCATGTTGTTGGGACCGGGCGTGGCGGACATGCTGATCGCGAACAGCATCATCGGGCCCACGAGGGCGAGCAGTTCGGGCAGCGGGAGGGTCATGGAGGCTCCTTTCGATCGGGCATCGCGTCGAACGCCACGAAGGCCGACTATTGTAGGGGTACAATTTCACGCAAACCGGCTGACAGTAGCGGACATCGCGCGCACAATCTCAGTATGCGCCGCCCGCTTCGCCGATCAAGGACGGCTTTGTCACCCCGACATTGCCCGCCTCCGGTCATGGATCGAAGTTCGCTGCATGCCTCTACCCTCATCCGTTGGAGAGTCGCCCCATGGACATCCAGGCCCAGGCCCGCGCCCGCTGCCGGTGGCTGCCCGACCTCGAGGGCACCGATACCCCGCGCTACCAGGCGCTGGTCGACCAGCTGGCCGCCGATATCGCCGCCGGCACCCTCGCCCCCGGCGAGCGCCTGCCGCCCCAGCGCCTGCTGGCCGATGCGCTCAAGGTGACCGTGGGCACCATCACCCGCGCCTACCGCGAGGCCGAGCGCCGCGGCCTGGTCGAGGCCCGGGTCGGCAGCGGCACCCGGGTGCGCTCGCCGTCGGCGGAGGCGCCGCGCTTCCACCACCTTTCCCGGGCGGAAGAGGGCAGCATCGACCTGTCGCTCAGCGTGCCGATTCCCCACCCCTGGCGGGCCGAGCAGCTCGCCGGTGTGCTGTCGCGCCTCAGCCAGTCCCCGGCCGCCATCGAGGCCGCCCTGGCCTATCCGTCCGAGCAGGGCAGCCCGGCCAGCCGCGAGGCCCTGGCCGGCTGGCTGACCCGCCAGGGCCTGCCGCTGTCGGCCGAGGAGCTGATCCTCACCGCCGGGGGGCAGCACGCCGACTTCCTGGCCCTGCAGGCGCTGGTCCAGCCCGGCGAGGCGGTCGCCTCGGCGGCCCTCACCTATCCCGGCATGATCGCCACCGCCCGCCAGCTGGGCCTCAAGCACCTGGCGGTGCCGATGGATGCCGAGGGCCTCCGGCCCGAGGCGCTGGAGCGCCTCTGCCAGCAGCAGCGCATCCGCCTGCTCTACCTGATGCCCGAGCACAACAACCCCACCGGCGCGCGGATGGGCGAGGCGCGACGCCACGCCATCGTGGAGGTGGCCCGGCGCCACGACCTGCTGCTGCTCGAGGACGGGGTGCAGTTCGTCACCGCCGCGACCCGCGGCACGCCCTTCTACCGCCTGGCCCCGGAGCGCGCGCTCTACATCTTCAGCGTCTCCAAGCTGCTCGCCGGAGGGCTGCGCCTGGGCGCCCTGCGGGCCCCCGCCAACCTCATGCCGCGTCTCACCGCCGCCCTGCGCGCCCAGTGCTGGGCGATGCCGGAGCTGATGACCCGCGCCGCCGTCACCTGGCTGACCGGCGACGAGGCCGCGACCCTGATCGAGTGGCAGTGGCAGGAGGTCGCCGCGCGCCAGCGTCTGCTCGCCGAGCGCCTCCAGGGCCATGAGATCGTCGCCCACCCCTGCGGTTTCCACGCCTGGCTGCGCCTGCCCGAGCCCTGGCGGGCGGTGGACGTGGTGGCCCGCGCCGCCGAACGCGGCGTCACCCTGCTCGGCGCCGACCCCTTCTGCGTGGGCAGCCAGCCCGCCCCGCAGGCGGTGCGCCTCTGCGTGACGCCGCCCGCCGAGCGCGCCCGGCTCGACGAGGGCCTGACCCGGCTGGCGGCGCTGCTCGAGGAGGAGCCCCGGCGGGTCTCGCCGCTGGTCTGACGCCCCTTCCCTTCACTGCCAGGAGCCACGCGCTTGTCCTCACCTCACGTCCCTTCCGCGCCGCACTCGGGCGGCATGCTCGCCAGCTTCATCGGCGTCTTCCGCTACAGCCATCGCGCCCTGGCGCTGGTCTGGCAGACCTCGCGTCCGCTGACCCTGGGGCTCGCGCTCTGCACCCTGGTCGCCGGCGTGCTGCCGGCGGTGGCGGCCTGGATCGGCCAGCTGATCGTCGACGCCGTGGTCGCGGCGATGGCCCTGCATCGCGACACCGGCCGCGTCGAGTGGTGGGGGGTACTGCGCTATGTGCTGGCGGAAGCCGGGGTGATCGCCACGATCGCCCTGGCCCAGCGCGGCCTCGCCGCCCAGCAGTCGCTGCTGCGCGCGCTGCTCGGCCAGAAGGTCAACGTGATGATCCTCGAGAAGGCCGGCACCCTGTCGCTCGAGCAGTTCGAGGACTCCGAGTTCTACGACAAGCTGACCCGGGCGCGCCGCGAGGCGTCCACGCGGCCGCTGGGCCTGGTCAACAAGACCTTCGGGCTCGCCCAGAACGCCATCTCGCTGGCGAGCTTCGGCGTGCTGCTGGTGCAGTTCTCGCCCTGGGCGATCCTCGTGCTGGTGATCGGCGCCCTGCCGGTGTTCGTCTCGGAGGCCAAGTTCTCGGGGGATGCCTTCCGGCTGTTCCGCTGGCGCTCGCCCCAGACCCGCATGCAGATGTACCTGGAGACGGTGCTGGCCCGGGAGGACAGCATCAAGGAGGTCAAGCTGTTCGGCCTGGAGCCGCTGCTGCTGGAGCGCTACCGCACGATCTTCGACACCCTCTACGACGAGGACCGGCGCCTGACCATCCGCCGCGAGACCTGGGGCTTTTTGCTCGGCCTGCTCGGCACCCTCGCCTTCTACGGCGCCTACGCCTGGGTGGTGGTGGAGACGGTGACCGGGACGCTGACCCTGGGCGAGATGACCATGTACCTGATGGTCTTCAAGCAGGGCCAGGCGGCGCTCTCGGCGAGCCTCACGGCGATCGGCGGCATGTACGAGGACAACCTCTACCTCTCGAACCTCTACGAGTACCTCGAGCAGCCGGTACCCGCCGAGCGCGGCACCCTGACCGCAGGCGCGCGGCCGGGCGACGGCATCCGCTTCGAGGCGGTGAGCTTCACCTACCCGGGCAGCGCGACGCCGGCCCTCGCGGGGATCTCGCTGCACCTG
>JAWWBV010000020.1:0-15590 GCA_033720795.1 Halomonas sp.
CGCCACTACCTGCTGGCGCTGGAGGCCGAGATCGGCGTCGAGGGCATCGCCCTGGACGACGACGGCGGCAGCGCCCTGATGCAGTGATGCCGCGCGCGAGGCCCCGCCGGCCCAGGCGCGGCGGGATCTCGTCCTTTCTTGATGCGCGTCATTCCCCTCGTCTCGGCGCCGGCCCACCATTCATGGCAAGGAGGATCCCCATGTCCCATGTTTCTGCCAACACCCCCTTCGTGCCTTTGGGCATCGCCGTGCTCACCGTCTCCGATACCCGCGGTTTTGCGGAAGACGGCAGCGGTGACCTGCTCGCCGAGCGCCTGACCGCCGCCGGCCATGTTCTGGCGGAGCGCCAGATCGTTCCCGACGACGTCTACCGCCTGCGCGCCGTGGTCTCGGCCTGGGTGGTGCGCGACGACATCCAGGCCATCCTGGTCAACGGCGGCACCGGCTTCACGCCCCGCGACACCACCCCCGAGGCGCTGGCACCGCTGTTCGACAAGGCCATCGACGGCTACGGCGAGCTCTTCCGCCAGCGCTCGCTGGCCACCATCGGCACCTCCACCATCCAGTCCCGCGCCGTGGCCGGGCTGATCGACCGCACCCTGGTGTTCGCCATGCCCGGCTCGCCCAAGGCCTGCGCCACCGCCTGGGACGACATCCTGGTCGAGCAGCTGGATGCCCGCACCGGGCCCTGCAACTTCGTCGCCATGGTGCGCCCGCAGCTCGCGCCCTGCGCCACCCGCCAGGCGCCATCCGACCTGAACGCGGCACCGGGAGCGACGGCATGAACTGCGGCTGCGCGGACGTCGTCACCCCCGGCCTGCTCGACCTCTTCGCGGCCCGGGACCGCATGATCCAGGCCGCCCGGCCGATCGCCGGCCTCGAGGACGTGGCGCTGGAGGCGGCCGCGGGCCGCGTGCTGGCCGGGCCGGCGCGCTCGACCCTCGACATGCCCGGCGTCGACAACAGCGCCATGGACGGCTATGCGCTGCGCCGCGACGACCTGGCCGGGGCGGCCGAGGGCCTGCCGGTACGGCTGCGCGTGCCGGCCGGCGCCGGCGTGACCCGACTGCCCGTGGGGGGCTGCGCGCGTATCTTCACCGGCGCCCCGGTGCCGCTGGGCGCCGATGCCGTGGTGCCCCAGGAGAAGGTGAGCCTGGACGCCGCGGGGCAGGTGCACGTCGCGGAGGTGCCGGCGCCCGGCGCCAACATCCGCCGCCGTGGCGAAGAGAGTCGCGCCGGTGAGGTCCTGCTGGCGGCGGGAACGCGGCTCGACGCCGCGGCCATCGCCCTGCTGGCCGGCCAGGGGATCGCCGCCGTCACGGTACAGCGGCGCCTGCGGGTGGCGCTGGTCACTACCGGCGACGAGCTGATCGCCCCCGGCCAGGCCTGGCGGCCGGGGGCCGTCTACGACAGCAGCGGCCCGATGCTGCGCACCCTGCTGGCCGGCCAGGGCTGCGAGGTGCTCGACCTGGGCCCGGTGCTCGACACCCCCGAGGCGTTGGCCTCCGTGCTTACCGAGGCCCGCGACAATGCCGACCTGGTGCTCTGCACCGGCGGCGTCTCGGTGGGCGAGGAGGATCACGTGCGCCCGGTGCTGGAGCGGCTTGGCGGCATCGACTTTCACGGCGTGGCCATGAAGCCCGGCAAGCCCTTCGCCCTGGGCTGGCTCGGCGCCTCGCTGGAGACCGGGACGCCGCTGATCGGCCTGCCCGGCAATCCGGTAGCCTCGCTGGTGGGCTGGCAACTGCTGGCGCTGCCCTTCGTGCAGGGGCGCCAGGGGCGCGTGCCCGCGCCTCTTGAATGTTTCCCGGTTGCCGCCGGCTTCTCGCGCCGCGCGAGCCGCGGCCGCCGCGAGCTGCTGCGGGTGGTGCTCGACTGGCGCGCCGGCGCCCCCGTGGCGCGGCTGGCCGGTGGCCAGGGCTCGCATATGCTCGGCGCCGCCAGCCAGGCCCACGGCTACCTGATCATCGATGCCGACACCCCAGTGGAGGAAGGCCATGTCTACGGATACTGTCCCGGAGCCCAGTTCCTCGCCTGACCTGCTGCTGCGGCCGCGCCAGCTCCGCGAGCTGGTGCGCGGGGTTCCGTGGCTCGGCAGCCTCGACGGCGAGGCCCTCGAGGTCCTGCTGAAGGATGCGGGGGTACAAACCCTGGGGAGCCGCGAGTGGCTGTTTCGTCAGGATGCCCCGGCCCGGCGGGTCTATATCGTGATCAGCGGGCTGGTTCGGCTGGTGCGCAGCGGCCGCGACGGGCGGCTGGCGACCATCCGCTGCGTCGAGCGCGGCGGTACCCTGGGCGAGCTGAGCATGGTCTCCGGGCCGGGGAGCTACCTCTACTGTGCCGAGGCGCTGCGGCGTACCCAGGTGCTGGTGATCCCCGCCGCGCGCTGTCGCGAGATCCTGGATCACCATCCCGAGTGCCGGGCGGAGTTCATGAGCCGCCTGGCCCTGGAGCTCACCGATCGTCTCGAGGACCTGGCCCTGCTCACCCAGGCCGATGCCATGTCGCGACTGGTCAGCTATCTGCTCCGCCAGTTGCCCGCCGGCCGTCACCGGGGGCAGCAGGTGGTGCGTCTGACCATCCCCAAGCGCTGGCTGGCCGCTCAGCTGGCCATGACCCCGGAGACCCTCTCGCGCCTGCTGGCCAGGCTGCGCGAAGAGGGCATCATCACCATCGATCGCCAGCGCCTGGTCGTGCTCGACGAGCACGCACTGCGCGACTTTGTGCTGGACGACGACTGACACTCACCCCCGACATCTAGGGAGGCTGCATGTCCCGCTCCGCCAACAAGCCCCGCGCTCTGGTCTACGCCTGCTCGGGCTGCTCCGACGTGGCCCAGCTCGCCAACGAGGTCGCCCTGCGCCTGGATCATGCTCACCAAGCGGAGATGTCCTGCATCGCCGGCGTCGGCGGCGGCGTGCCCGGCCTGGTGCGCACCGCCCGCTCGGGCCGTCCCATCGTGGCCATCGACGGCTGCCAGATGCACTGCGCCGAGCACTGCCTGGCCAATGCCGACGTCGCACCCACCGAGCACGTGCGGCTCTACGAGCAGGGCCTGAAGAAGCGCAAGGGCCGGCGCTACGACGAGGCGACCATCGCCGCGGTCACCGCGCGGGTGGGCGAGCTGATCGCTCGGCTTCCGGTGGACGCCTAGCCCTCACCCTCGACGCCATCGAGGATGTGGCGCACGAAGCGCTGGACCTTGGCGAGCTCGCCCAGGTGTTCCGGGTGGACCAGGTAGTAGGCGTTCGGCTCGGTCATCGCATGAGGCCAGGCCAGGGTCAGCCGCCCGTCGGCGAGCTCCTCGGCGACCAGGAAGCGCGGCAGCAGCGCCAGGCCACCCCCGGCGATCACCGTGCGGATCAGCATGTGGAAGGTCTCGAAGCGGGTGCCGTGATAGCTTCGATCGCTGGCCACGCCCAGCTCGGCGAACCACCGGTGCCAGGCGTCGGGGCGGGTGGAGAGGTGCAGGAGCCGCGCCTTGGCCAGTTCGGCCGGCGAGGCGAAGCGGTGGCGTGCCAACAAGTGAGGCGCGCCCACCGCCACCACCTCCTCCCCGAAGAGCCGGTGGCACTCCAGGTTGGACCAGCTGCCATGGCCGTAGAAGATGGCCAGGTCGATATCCTCCTGCTCCAGGTCGAAGGCCTGGACGCGGTCGCAGAACTCGAGGCTGATATCGGGATTGGCCGCCAGGAAGTCGGGCAGCCGGCTGGCCAGCCAGCGGGTGCCGAAGGTCGGCAGGCTGGCGATCTTCAATACCTCGCCGTGACCGCTGTAGGTCAGGATGGTGTTCGCCGACATCTCCAGCTGCGCGAGGATCTTGCGCACTTCGCTCAGGTAGAGCGAGCCCTCCGGGGTCAGCAGCAGGGTGCGCCTGACCCGCCGGAACAGCCGGTGCTGCAGGTGGCGCTCCAGCTGGGCGACCTGCTTGCTGACCGCGCTCTGGGTCATGCTCAGCTCCTCGGCGGCCCGCGTGAAGCTCAGGTGTCGCGCCGCGGCCTCGAAGCACTGCAGGGCGGTGGTGGAGGGCAGGTGTCGCACCGTCATCGCTCGTCTCCCGAGCTGTGGAAAGCTCCTATCCTACGCCTCGGGCGGGGATCCTTGCATTCCGTCTGGTCCTGACTATTTCCCCTTTGGAGGGGGGTTCAGGGGCATAAGGATGACTTTATGGAATGCAAAGCACGTTTTTTTTCGTTTGTCCCGCCAGGACGGGGTCTGTTCTCATGTCGGCAAACGCCGTCGCCATGGCGCCGGCTCGACCGCTCACCCTGCGAGGCTCTCCATGACGACCCCCTCCCCCGTTTCCCCGGACGAGATCCGTGACCGCTTCTCCCGCGCCATGTCGGCCATGTATCAGGCCGAGGTGCCCCAGTACGAGACCCTGCTCGAGCTGGTGACCCAGGTGAACCGGGAGGTCCTCGAGCGCGATGCGGTCCTGGCCGAGCGGCTGGCGGACCACGGCGAGCTGAACCGCCTCGGGGTCGAGCGCCACGGCGCCATCCGCGTGGGCACCGCCGACGAGCTCGCCATGCTGCGCCGCCTGTTCGCGGTGATGGGCATGCATCCGGTGGGCTACTACGACCTCTCCGAGGCCGGCGTGCCGGTGCACTCCACGGCCTTTCGCCCCGTCGACGACGCGGCCCTGGCCCGCAACCCCTTCCGCATCTTCACCTCGCTGCTGCGCCTGGAGCTGATCGAGAGCGAGGCGCTGCGCGAGCGCGCCGCGGCGATCCTGGCCGAGCGCGACATCTTCACCCCCGGCGCGCGGGAGCTGATCGCCCGCTGCGAGGCCCGGGGCGGGCTCGGCGACGAGGAGGCCGACCGCTTCGTCGCCGAGGCGCTGGAGACCTTCCGCTGGCACCGCGACGCCACCGTGGACCTCGCCACCTACGAGGCGCTGCACGCCGAGCACCGCCTGATCGCCGACGTGGTCTGCTTCCGCGGTCCGCACATCAACCACCTGACGCCGCGTACCCTGGACATCGATGAGGTCCAGCGGCGCATGCCGGCGGTCGGCATGAATCCCAAGGTCGTCATCGAGGGCCCGCCGCGCCGCGACTGCCCGGTCCTGCTGCGCCAGACCAGCTTCAAGGCGCTGGAGGAACCGACCCGCTTCCGGGGCGAGCGCCAGGGGACCCACACCGCCCGCTTCGGCGAGATCGAGCAGCGTGGCGTGGCCCTGACCGCCAAGGGGCGCGGGCTCTATGACCGCCTGCTGACGGCGTCCCGTGAGCGGACCCAGGGGCTCGACAACGCGGCCCACCAGCGGGTGCTGGCCGAGGTCTTCGCGGACTTTCCCGATGACGAGGCGGCACTGCGCCGCCAGGGCCTGGCCTTCTTCGAGTACCGCCTCACCGAGGCCGGCCGCGCGGCCGAGGGTCGCGAGGCGGCGGACCTCGAGGCGTGGATCGCGCAGGGGCTGGTGACGGCACGGCCGATCACCTACGAGGACTTCCTGCCGGTCAGCGCGGCGGGCATCTTCCAGTCGAACCTGGGCGGCGGCGAGAGCGCGGCCTTTGCCGGCAACGCCAACCGCGAGGCCTTCGAGGCGGCCCTGGGCGCCAGGGTGACCGATGAGCTGGCGCTTTACGCCGCCCTGGAAAAGGCGTCCATCGAGCGGGTACGTGAGGGGCTATCCGAGAAATCCCTGCTGGAAGCCTAGGAGCCTGCCGGATTTGACCGATCGTCGCGAGAGGGACGGATTTCGCAGTCGATCAGCGTTAAGTCCGACGGGCGCCTAGGTGCCATGCTCAACATCGGGCTTAACCTGCGAGGCTGACCAAGGAGCGACAGACGAATGAATCCCTTCCCCTTGGAAGAGCGCCTGTTCGAGGCGCTACGCGACGGCGACTGGCCGAGCCCCGCCCAGGCGTGGCGTCTCGACGAGGCGGGGCTGAGCGCCTCCGCGCTGGTGGAGCTGTTCGAGTCACAGGTGCTAAGCCGTCAGCTGGATCTGCATGCCCGACGCCTGCAGGCGCGCGGCGAGGCGTTCTATACCATCGGCAGCTCCGGTCACGAGGGCAATGCGGCGATCGCCGCGGCGTTTCGCGTGACGGATCCGGCCTTCCTGCACTATCGCGACGCGGCCTTCCTGCTCCAACGCAGCAAGCAGCGGCCCGGCCAGACGCCGACCTACGATATGCTGCTGAGTTTCGCCGCCTCCCGCGCGGACCCGATTTCCGGCGGACGCCACAAGGTGCTGGGCTCCAAGGCGCTCAACGTGCCGCCCCAGACCAGCACCATCGCCTCCCACGCGCCCAAGGCGGTGGGAGTCGCCCACAGTCTCGGCCTGTGGCGTCGCCTGCGTGGCGCCGGCGAGTGGCCCACCGACAGCGTGGTGCTGTGCAGCTTCGGCGATGCCTCCTTCAACCACTCGACCACCCAGGGCGCGCTCAATGCGGCGGCCTGGGCGGCTTACCAGGGCGCGCCGATGCCCCTGGTGATGATCTGCGAGGACAACGGTATCGGCATCTCGACGCCGACCCCCGCCGGCTGGATCGAGCAGAGCATGCGCGGCCGGCCGGGCTTTCACTACATCGCCTGCGATGGGCTCGATCTGCTCGATACCTACCGCGCCGCCCGCCAGGCGGAGCGGCTGGCGCGACGCCTCAAGCAGCCGGTGTTTCTGCACATGCACTGCGTGCGCCTGATGGGGCACGCCGGCTCCGACGCCCAGCAGGCCTATCTGACGGCGACGCAGATCAAGGCCGCAGAGGCCCGGGATCCGCTGTTGTACAGCGCCGGCCTGCTGCTGCGCCACGGCGTGCTCGAACCCGAGGCCATTCAGGCCCTCTATCACCAGCTCGGTGAGCGGGTCGCCCGGGTCGCCGAGGTGGCGATTCGCCAGCCCAAGCTGGAAAGCGCCGAGGCGGTGATGGCCCCCATCGTGCCGCCATCGCGGCCCGGCCGTCGCCAGCCTGTCGACATCGAGGTGGACGAGACGCCGGCAACCATGGCCCGGCTGCTCAGCCAGGCCCTGCATCGGCTGATGGCGGAGTATCCGCACCTGGTCATGGCCGGGGAGGACATCGGCCGCAAGGGCGGCGTCTACGGCGTAACCCAGCGCCTGCAGGCCAAATACGGCGCCTATCGCATCATCGACACCCTGCTCGACGAGCAGAGCATCCTGGGACTGGGCATCGGCCTGGCCCAGAACGGCTTCGTGCCCATCGTCGAAATCCAGTTCCTGGCCTATCTGCACAACGCCGAGGACCAGCTGCGCGGTGAGGCCGCCACCCTGAGCTTCTTCTCCCAGGGGCAGTACACCAACCCCATGGTGATTCGCATCGCGGGTCTCGGCTACCAGAAGGGCTTCGGCGGCCACTTTCACAACGACAACGCCATTGCCGTGCTACGCGATATCCCCGGCCTGCTGGTGGCCTGCCCGTCGAACGCCGCGGACGCGGTGGGGCTCTTGCAGGAGGCGGTGCGCCTGGCGGACGAGGAGCAGCGCATCGTGGTGATGCTCGAGCCCATCGCCCTCTATCACTGCCGCGATCTTCTCGAGGAGGGCGATCAGCGCTGGAGTTTCAGCGACCCGGGGCCGGAGCATCGTTTGCCCGTGGGCTCGCTGGGCCAATGGGGAGAGGGACACGAGCTCGCCATCGTCACCTACGGCAACGGTGTCTATCTCGCGCATCAGGCTCGGGAGCGGCTCGAAGCGAAGGGGGTCCGGCTGCGCATCATCGACCTGCGCTGGCTGACGGCGCTGGATCACGACGAGATTCATCGCCGGGTGACCGACTGCGCCCGGGTGCTGTGCGTGGACGAATGCCGCCGCAGCGGATCGATCAGCGAGGAAGTCATCACCGGCCTGGTGGAGCGGGGCGTGGCGTCTCATCGCCTGCACCGCCTGACCGCCGAGGACAGCTTCATCCCCCTGGGACCCGCAGCGACGGTCACGCTGCCCTCGGTCGCCGCGATCGTCGAGCGCGCCGAGGCCCTGGTCGCCGAGCCCATTTCCACCGCCACGGAGCGTCAGCATTCATGAGCGAACCGATCCAGCCTCCCCCCAGGGAACGCCTGCTGATCGTCTGCCCCGGGCGCGGCACCTACAACCAGGCGGAATGGGGCTCCCTGACCCGTCATGCCGCCGGCAGCGACTGGCTTGCGCGCTTCGATGCGCTGCGCCGCGAGCAGGATCAGCCCACCCTCAGCGAACTCGACGGCGAGATGCCGTTTCGCTTGAGCCTGCACGGCCGCGGCGATCACGCCTCGCCGCTGATCTACGCCTGCGCCCTGGCGGATGTCCTGGCCATCGATCGGCAGCGCTACGAGATCTGTGCCGTGACCGGCAACTCCATGGGCTGGTACATCGCCCTGGCCCTTGGCGGTGCACTGTCCCGGGACGACGCCTTCACCCTGATCAACACCATGGGCCACCTGATGCAGACCACCCTCAACGGCGGTCAGCTGCTCTATCCCTGGGTCGACGACCAGTGGCGGCCCCGGCCCGAGCGCCGCCGAGAACTCTTGGCGTTGATCGAGACGCTGCACGGCGAGGACGGCAGGGAGCTGTATCTCTCCATCGAGCTTGGCGGCATGCTGGTATTCGGTGGCAACGAGGCGGGCCTCGAGCGGCTTGCCGAGGAACTGCCGCCGCTGGAGCGTTTTCCCTTGCGTCTGCATCAGCACGCCGCCTTCCACACGCCGATGCAGGACGGCGTGAGGGCGGAGGCCCGTGCGCGCCTGCCGGCGACGCCGTTTGGCGCTCCCCAGGTGCCGCTGATCGACGGCCGGGGCAAGCTCTGGACTCCCTGGAGTACAGATCCCGAAGCGCTGTGGGATTACACGCTCGGCGAACAGCTGGTGACGCCGTTTGATTTCACCACCGCCCTCAAGGTGAGCCTGCGCGAGTTCGCCCCGGATCGCATCGTCATTCCCGGCCCGGGCGCCACCCTCGGCGGCGCCGTCGCCCAGGCGCTGATCCAGCTCGGCTGGTGGGGCCTCGACAGCAAGGCCGCCTTCCAGGCCATGCAGCAGGACGATCCGAGAGTGATCAGCATGGGCATGGAGGAGCAGCGGCCTTGGTTGGTGGGCGAGGCAGGCTAGGGGCGTGAACCGCCCTGGTGCTGGATACTTGCCGGGGCCCGCGTCCAGCGGCGCATCGACCGGCCTCGGTGCATTTTCCGGTATCATGCACTTTCCCGCTATCGCGCGCCTTTCCTGACACGCCATGCCGCCGCTTGACTCGCTATCGCCGCTCGCTGCCTCGCTCAACCTGCTGCTGATCCTGCTTTCGGCGCTCACCTCGGCCTTCACCGCGGCGGTGGGGGTCGGGGGTGGGGTGCTGATGATCATGGCGCTGGCCCAGGTGATGCCCGCGGCGGCGCTGATCCCGGTGCACGGCATGGTGCAGCTCGGCTCCAACGTCGGCCGCACGGCGATGACCTGGCGCCACATCGATATCGCCACCCTGCTGGCCTTCCTGCCCGGAGTGGCGCTCGGCGCCCGGGCGGCCGCCTGGCTGTTGCTCCGGCTGCCGGCGGGCGTGCTGGAGCTGTGTATCGCCGCCTTCGTGCTCTTCACCCTGTGGGGCCCGGGGCTGCCCGGGCGCGCCCTGGGCCGCGTCGGCACCCTGATCGTCGGCGCGGTGACCACCCTGCTCTCCAGCCTGGTCGGCGCCAGCGGCCCGGTGGTGGCGGCCTTCATCAAGCAGCGCCAGGCGGGGCGGCTCGCCAAGGTGGCGACCTTCTCCGCCTGCATGATGGCCCAGCACCTGACCAAGGCCTTCGTGTTCGGCGTCGCGGGGTTTGTCTTTCGCGACTGGCTGGGGCTGATCCTGTCGATGGTGGCCGCGGGCTTCCTGGGTACCTGGCTGGGGCTGCGCCTGCTGCACCGCCGCTCCGATCATCATTTCGATGCCCTCTTCCGCTGGGCGCTGACGCTGCTCGCCCTGCGCCTGGCCTGGCTCGGCGTCCAGCGCCTGGGAGTGAGCTGAAGCCGCTGCCCCTCATCGTTGAATGGCGTTGACATCTCGGTCAGGGGGGGCATCGACGTTGCCATAGGCTTACCGGATGACCGGGGCGCGCCGGTCATCCTTCGAGTCGTCACAGAGGCCTCGCCATGCTGCGCCGTGCTTATTCCATCCAGTGGATGACCGCCCTGGCGATCATCGGCCTGATGCTGATTCTCGCGTCGGTGCTGTTGTGGCACGGGGCACGCGGTGCGGATCGCATCCTGATCCACGCCGTGAAGGATACCGGCCGTCAGTTGGCCGTGACGACCGAGGAGCGCTCGCGCCGGCTGATCGACCCGGCCCGGGTGGTGTTGCGCATGCTGGCCCACGACAACCTCGGCTCGGAGCGGTTTCTGGCCGACCGGCTGGGCTCGTTGCCGCTGATGGCCGCCGCGCTGGATGCCCATGAGGTGGCCAGTGCCGTCTATATCGGTTACGACAACGGCGACTTCCTGCTGCTGCGACGCTCCGCACGGGTCTCGAAGGATCAGCTTGCGTCGATCGAGGGCGCCGAGTCGGCGCGCTATCTGGTGCAGTCCGTCTCTCGTGACCCCACTGGGCGGCGCTTAGGTGAATGGCGGCTCTACGACGCCGACCTCAAGATGGTCGGCCGGCGCGTCATGCCGGACTACGATTTCGACCCCCGTACCCGTCCCTGGTACCGCGAGGCCCTGACGGCAGAGGGCGAGCGCCTGACGCCACCCTATGTGTTCTTTACCACGCGCGAGATCGGCGTCACCTTGTCGTTACGCGAGCAGACCGGTCGGGCGGTGGTGGGGATGGACGCCTCCCTGGGGGACCTCAGCAGCGAGGTGGGCGCCATCAGGCTCACCCCCCATCAACGGCTGGCGGTGGTCTCGGACCAGAATCGCGTGTTGGCCCATTCGGACAGGGAACACTTGCTTGTCGACGCCGCCGAAGGGCCTCGGCTGGCCACCCTGCACGAACTGGAAGACCCCGTGCTGGCGCGCGTGGAGGCCATGGCGGGCGATGGTGACCCCCAGCGCTTCAGCGTCGAGGGACGGGCCTGGATAGGCATGCGCCTGCCTTTCCAGGCCATGGGCGATATTCGTAACTACCTGCTGCTGGCCATACCGGAGAGCGAGATGCTGGCCGGTACGCGCGAACTGCTCTGGCAGCGGGCGACCGTGGCGGGGGCGCTCGTGCTGGTGCTGCTGCCGCTGGGCTTCTGGGTCGGTCGCCGTATCGGCCGGCCGCTGCGCTCCCTTGCCGATCAGGTCCATTCCCTGGCGGATTTCGACTTTGCCGGCTTCACGGGGACGACGTCCAGGATTCGCGAGGTGCATCAGCTCAGCCAGGCGGTCGAGGGCATGGCAGGCAGCATTTCGGACTTCCAGCGCATCAACCAGACGCTGAGCAGCGAGCAACGCCTGGATACGATGCTGCCCGGTATCCTGGAGGGCCTGTTACGCATCACCGACAGCCGTCATGGCGCCATCTACCTGGTCGACGAGGCCGACGCCTCGCGTTTCTTCCTCGCGGCAGAGGAGGGGCGCGACGACACGTCCCTTCCCGGGCGCCTGGACCTGCCGGACACGAGGGACGACGGACTGGGGGCCCTGGCCGAGGAGTTCGAGCCCCGGGGCTATCTGGTACAGCCGCTGTGCAACCGAGGCGGGCTCTGTCAGGGGCTGCTGCTGCTGGCCCTGCGCGTCCACGATGAGGCGTTGGACGACCAGCCCTGGCGTCGCTTCGTCGAGGAGATGTCCAGTACTGCCGCCGTGGCCATCGAGATGCGTCGACTGCTGGAGGGCGAAAAGCGGTTGCTGGATGCCATCGTCGAGCTGGTCGCCGGCGCCATCGATGCCAAGTCGCCGCATACCGGCGGGCATTGCTCGAGGGTCCCGCAGCTCGCCGAGATGCTGCTGGAAGGCGCTGACCGGGCCCGCACCGGCCCCTTCGCCCGGGAGACAGTGGATGACGACCGACGCACCACCTTTCACCTGGCGGCCTGGCTGCATGATTGCGGCAAGTTGACCACGCCGGACGAGGTCATGGAGAAGGCCACCAAGCTGGAGGCCCGCTACAACCGCATCCACGAGGTCCGCACCCGCTTCGAGGTGCTCTGGCGGGACGCCGATGTCGCCTATTGGCAGGGGCGTGCCGAGGGCGGCGACGAGCGCGCCCTCGCCGAGGCGCGCGACCGGCGACGCGCAGAGCTGCAGGCGGCGTTTCGCCTGGTCGCCGACATCAACCTGGGCGGGGAGTGGCTGGATGAACGCAGGGTGGGGCAGCTGGAGGAGGTTGCCGACTGGCGCTGGTGGCGGCATTTCGATGATCGTCTCGGCCTTTCCCGGGAGGAGGCCGAGCGCATGGCGCAGGAGCCCGAGCTGCCCCTGCCGGTGGAGGAGCGTCTGCTGTCCGACCGACCTCGACATCGCATTCACTGGACGCTCAGGACGCCCCCGGTGGCCCCGGAAGATCCGGACAATCGCTGGGGCTTCGACATGCGTCCCCCCGAGGTGGCCGGCCACCTCGGCGAGCTCTACAACCTGCGGGTCAGCCGCGGCACGCTCAACGACGTGGAGCGATTCCGCATCCAGGAGCATATCGTCCAGACCATCATCATGCTGGATTCACTGCCCTGGCCCGCGCATCTCCGGCGGGTGCCGACCATCGCCGGCAACCACCACGAGCGCATGGATGGCCAGGGCTACCCTCGGCGCCTGGTGCTGGCCGAGGCGAGCCTGGAAGAGCGCATCCTGGCGGTGGCCGATATCTTCGAGGCGCTGACCGCCGCGGATCGTCCCTACAAGACGGCCATGCCGCTGTCCCGGTCCCTGTCGATCCTGGCGGACCTGGTACGGGATGGCCATCTGGATGGTGAGGTCTTCCTGCTGCTGCTCGACGGCGGTGTCTGGCGAGAGTATGCCGAACGTTTCCTCCCGCCCGAGCAGATCGACCCCATCGACATGGAGGCTCTCAAGACCCAGGCGGGGCTGGCCGCCCCTGGCTCATGACCCGGCGGGAACCGCATGTCCTCCATGTCCGCTCGGTCGGCGATGAGTGACTGAAAAAATAGGGAAAAAGTCTGACTTCCATCCTGTACAGGGCGCGTCGTCTAGCCATAATGGTGAGGTGTCACCGGAAAAAACCTCGAGGGAACGTATCATGGTGCCTATCACAACAACTATCCGGCGCCGTAGAGGGGTCGTCGTCACGCTGCTGGCCTGCCTGCTGCTGGTCGCCGGCCCCACCCAGGCCGGCAATCCCCGCTATGCCGGCATCGTCATCGATGCCGATAGTCAGGAGATCCTCTACGCGGAGAACGCCGACCGGCTCCGCTATCCCGCCTCGCTGACCAAGATGATGACGCTCTACCTGATGTTCGAGGCCCTGGAGGCGGGCAGGCTGAGCCTGGATCAGCCGCTGCCGGTCTCCGCCTATGCGGCCTCCAAGCCGGCCTCCAAGCTCTACGTGAAGTCCGGCTCCACCATCCCGGTGGATCAGGCCATCGATGCGCTGGTGATCAAGTCGGCCAACGACGTGGCGGTGGTAGTGGCCGAGGCGCTGGGTGGTAGCGACACGCACTTCGCAAAGATGATGACCGACAAGGCCCGAGAGCTCGGCATGCAGGACACCGTCTTCCGCAACCCCCACGGCCTGCCCGATGCCGGCCAGGTCACGACCGCACGTGACATGGCGGTACTCTCGCGCCAGCTGATGCGCGACTTCCCCCAGTACTATCCGCGCTTCTCGCGGACGAGTTTCACCTGGCGGGGCAAGACCATCACCGGCCATAACCGCCTGTTGAAGAACTACCCCGGCGCCGACGGCCTCAAGACCGGCTTCATCCGCGCCTCCGGCTTCAACGTCGCCACCTCGGCGGTGCGCGGCGACCGTCGCCTGCTGACCGTGGTGATGGGCGGCTTCAGCGCCGCCTCGCGGGACGCGCATACCGCCGACCTGCTGGATCGCGGCTTCCTGCGCGCCTCGCTGGCCGATGGTCGCGACTGGCTGGCCAGCGCGGACATCAACGGCGGACGCCTGATGCCCGGCGAGCCCCTGGCGCCGGGGCAGCCGATCGGCCGCGACGTGCGCCTGGCGAGCCTCGACTCGGCGACGGGCACGGCTAACGAGGCCGCGGCCCCCGTCGCGGCAGCGGCGCCGCTCGCCGCCGCGCCGCTCGCCGCCGCGCCGCTGCCGGTGGCGGCGACGCGCATCACCCGCATCGAGCGTTCCGCCTCGGTCGAGGCGTCGGCCCAGGGCTCGGCCGAGGATCCCATTCGTGAGCTGATCGCCGATGGTGGCTCCGCCCCGGCCTCCCTCGCCCGGGGCCGTTGGGGCGTTCAGGTCGGCGCCTTCCGCGATGCCGGGCACGCCCGCAGCCTGGCCGCCCGCGCCGCCGATCGCCTGGCCAGCGAGCTGACCAACGCCCGCGTCGCCGTGGGCAGCGCCGAGTCCGCCGGCGTCTACCGTGCGCGGCTGGTCGACATGAACGAGGGACAGGCGCATACCGCCTGCCGTCGCCTGGTGGCCCAGGGCATGGAGTGCATGGTGGTCCAGGCCAGCCTCTGAGTCCTTGCCCCGACTCGCGCCACCGACTAGCCTGACCGCTTTGACACCCCGCCGGCCTCCAGGCCGGCGGGGTGGTCGTCTTCGTCGCCGCCAGGGAGGGCCGTCGGCATGTCATCTACCTTCAAGGGCATCGGCTGCATGTGCCTGGGCGTGTTCTGCCTGGCACTGGGCGATGCCATCACCAAGTGGCTGGGCGAGGTGCACTCCCCGCTGCAGATCATCTTCTTCCGCACCCTGGTCTCGCTGCCGCTGATCGCCCTGATCGCGCGCTTCAACGGTGGCCTGCGGACCCTCACCACCCGGCGGCCCGGCGTCCACCTGCTGCGCGGCCTGATCTTCAGCGGCACCATGATCTGCTTCATGTGGGGCCTTACCCTGTTGCCTCTGGCGGAGACCACGGCCATCGCCTTCGCCGCGCCGCTCTTCGTCACCGTGCTGTCGGTACCGCTGCTCGGCGAGCGGGTCGACGGGCCGACGCTGGCCGCCACGCTGCTGGGCTTTGTCGGCGTGCTGGTGGTGATACGCCCGGGGGGCGCGAGCTTCCAGCCCGGTGCCCTGGTGGTGGTCGGCGCGGCGGTGTTCTATGCCCTGACCATGCTCACCGCGCGGCGCTACGGCGACCGCGAGCACCTCTGGGCGATGGTCTTCTATACCACCCTGGTGCCGCTCGCGGTCTCGGCGATGACGCTGCCCTGGGTGTGGCAGGCGCCCTCACCGCTGCACTGGCCGGCCTTCCTGGTGGCGGGGGTGCTCGGGGTGGGCGCCATGACCGGCCTGACCCTGGCCTTTCGCTACGCGCCGGCGGCGCTGGTCGCGCCCTTCGACTACACGGCCCTGCTGTGGGCCGTGGGCCTGGGCTGGTGGTTCTGGGACGAGGTGCCGGACCTCTGGGTCTTCGTCGGCGGCAGCCTGATCATCGCCAGCGGCCTGGCGATCGCCTACCACGAGCGCCGCACCACCCTGAAGCGCCGGCCCACCGCCTGAGGCCCGTGCCCGACGAGGCTCGTGGCCCGGGAGGGGCGCGGCGTCAGCGCCGCGGGAAGGCGCGCGCGGCGGCCTCGGGATCCGGCGTGCCGCAAATGGCGGAGATCAC
>JAWWBV010000021.1:0-14826 GCA_033720795.1 Halomonas sp.
GTCACGGACCCGACAGGACAGCCACCATGTCAACTTCCGCATCCTTGCCATCGCGAACCGCCCCGGGCCTCATCGAGGAGAACCGGCTGGCGCTTGCCCAGTTGAGGGGCCTGGTCGACGACCTGGCCCCCGAGGCCTATCGCCGGGTCTTCGGCGTCCATGGACGTCACACCCTCGGCAAGCACGTTCGTCATATCATCGACCATTACGAGGCGCTGCTCGACGGACTCGAGGCGGGCGCCCGGACCCTCGACTATGAGCGGCGGCGGCGCGACCCGGCCCTCGAAGCGAGGCCCGACGAGGCCGCTCGGCGCCTGGCCGCCCTCGAGACCTGGCTCTCGTCGCTCGAGGGGCAGGCCGCGCCGGAGCGCCTGATCCTGCGCCATTGCCAGGACGCCGGCGCACCGGACCCTGATCGCGTCGCGGACGGCGAGGCGCGCCTCGCCCTGCCGTCCAGCCTGGCCCGAGAACTGGCCTTCCTGGCCAGCCACACCGTGCATCACATGGCGATCATCGGCCTGCTGGCCGAGCAGCTCGGCCTCGCCCTGCCGGACTCGTTCGGCGTGCACCCCTCCACCCTGCGCCACTGGCGGCGGGAGGCGGCGTCCGCGCCCGGCGGGCCATCCCCTTATTGTGCTATCGCGCCATCGTGGTCGGCACCCTGATCTGGAGCTACGGCGACCGGCCGTTCGTTGTCGTCGACTGAGCGCGCTCAGGGACACTCGGGCGGCGTGGGCGAGGCGGAGAAGGCCAGGTGGGTGAACCAGGCCGTGGCATCGACGCCGGCATTGTCGCCGTCGCTCATCAGGGCCAGGCCGTCGATGGTGTCCGGGCGGCTGCCGAAGAGGCGCCGATAGTCCGCGCCGACGTCGCGCACCTCCGCCACCCACTCGCCGACCCTGGCGTCGCCGCTCTGTAATGCCAGCAGCCGGGCGCGGTCGGTGAAGGCGTTGGGCCAGGCGCTGCCGGCCGGCTGGCTCGAGGCCCAGACGTAGTTCACCGACTCCACCTGCCAGGGCAGCAGCCCCGTCTTGCGGGCCACGTAGACCCTGGCCGGATAGTCGTCCCCGGCCTTGCGCGTCTCGTCGAGCCCCTCGTGCACCCCCGAGACCCGCCAGCACCACTGCAGGTACGGCGTCTCGCGCAGGTCGATCTCTCGCTCCAGGTATTTCGCCGAGGCCCGCCGGCGGGCGCGGGCCTGGAGCGCCCGCGTGCCCTCCAGTTCGACGACCCGGTACTCGGTCTCGCCCGCGAAGACGCGTGTCGACCAGTCCCGAATCTCGTCGGGGGAGAAGTGCAGGTCGTCGGCCGCACGGGCCTCTCCGGCACCGGGCAGGAGCGGGCCAGCACAGAGCGCCGCCAGCATCACCAGGCGGGACAGCAGCGGTGATCGAGGCCTCATAGGGAACGCTCCGGAGATCGAGGCGGGGGGCCACGCCGCGCGCCGGTGACTCATGCCGACGGCTCGTCGTCGTCTTCCTCGGGGCCGAAGTGCCGGCCGACGCCGTGGAGCAGCGTGAACTGCCGGTCGCACTCCCGGCAGGCGCTGCACATGGTGAGATGCAGCCGCAGCGAGAGCCTTTCCTGGAAGCTGAGGGGGCGGTCCTGGCGCAGCGACATCAGGCGCGTCGCCTCCTTGCACATCATCATGAGGCGTCTCCCTCGAGCCAGCCCTGCTCGATGCAGGCGCGCAGCCTCAGCCGGGCTCGATGCAACATGACCCAGCAGTTGTTCTCCTTGATGCCGAGCTCCCGGCAGATATCCTCGGTGGAGAGCCCCATCAGCTCGCGCAGGGAGAAGATCCTCGCGGCGCTGTCCGGCAGGGCGATCATGCAGGCGTCGAAGACTTGCCAGAAGCGTTCGTTCTCGAAGGCGGCCTCGGGCTCTCCCCAGCTCTGCGGACGGGCCTCCTGCTGCCAGCGGCCGTTCTGCTGGAACTGCCGGTCGATCGCCTCGTCGTCTTGCTCGTCGGCCAGCGGCTGCCAGCGGCCCTGGCGCTTCTGGGCGCGCAGGGTGTCGAGGATCTTGTACTTGAGGATGCCGAAGACCCAGGTCTCGTAGCCGGAGCGTCCGGCGAAGCTGTCGTTCTTCTCGATGGCGGACATCATGGCCTCCTGAACGGCATCCTCTGCCTGGCTTCGATCCCGCAGGTGCATGAGGGCGAAGGAGACCAGGCGCGGCCTCACCGCCGCGAGCCGCTCCAGCCTGTGTGCTTTTTCGTCCATCGATGAGCCCCTGTTCCCTCAATTGTTGTTGTCAGCGCTGCGGGAAAAGTCTAGCAGCTTAGATTAGCTGACGGGTATGGACTCTCCGCTGGGTCGCGGCCCCACGGCGTTCCTTACAGGGCACGCACCCGACGGCGAGGTCTCACTCTCCATCAACCAGGTGCTCATCGAGACCGTCATCGGGACGATCATCGAGCCGGTGGTCAAGAAAGCGGACGCCGAGCGAGGACTCGAGGCGGGCCAGCCGCTCGAGGTCCTCGGGCCGGTCGACGTCCCAGAGGTGCGCCGGGCAGGCCAGTCGCCAGCCCAGCGCCGCGGCGCGGTCGCGGGTCTGGGCCATGACACGCTCCGTGCCCCAGTCGATGGTGCCGAACAGGCGGCGTTCGGCGCACCGTACGCCGACCAGCGAGTAGCCGCCATCCTCGACCGGCACGAAGACGCCGTCGGCCTCGCTCAGCGCCGCCCGGCAGCGCCGCAGCAGCGCCGGGGTCAGCGCCGGACAGTCGCTGCCGATCAGCAGCCCCGGCGCGTCCATGGCCGCCAGGGCATGGAACATGCGCGCGCCGAGATCGCCCTCGGGCTGGGCGCGCAGCGTGATGCCGTGGTGGTCGGCCAGCTCCCGGAACAGCGGGTGATCGTGCTCGAGCGCCGTCCACAGGGTGATGCGCTCCGGCGAGGTCGCCGCGAGGGCGGTGGCGAGGGCGTGTCGCAGCAGCCGCGCGTGGAGCCGGCAGGCGCCCTCGGCGCCGAGCGCCGGGATCAGCCGCGTCTTGGCGCGGCCGGGGATCGGCGCCTTGGCCAGTATCGCCAGCGGGACGTCGTCGCGGGCGTCAGCGCACATGGCGATAGACCCGGGCCAGGTCGTCGGGCGAGGCGCCGCGCCAGTAGCGCCAGCGCAGCCGCCACATCAGCAGCATGGTGCGAAAGGCGCCGCCCTGCTCCCAGCGTCGCCCCGAGGTCGTTACCCGCTCGCGCAGACAGGCCGGCTTCGAGCGCCGCTTGAGCCGTCGCGACATCTCGATGTCCTCCATCAGCGGCTGATCGGGAAAGCCCCCCGCGGCGGCGAAGGCGTCGCGGGTCATGAACAGGCCCTGATCGCCGGTGGCGATGCCGGTCCAGCGCGAGCGGCGGTTCATGGCGAAGGCGATGACGGGCAGCAGCGGATGGTGTCCCGACAGCCGCACGTCGAAGCGCCCCCAGTCACGCCCCTGCGACAGGGCCGCCGCGATCGCACCCTCGGCCCCTGGCGGCAGGAAGGTGTCGGCATGCAGGAAAAGGAGCCACCGGCCGCGGGCCTCGCGGGCACCGGCGTTCATCTGCCGGGCGCGGCCGGGCTCGCTCTGGATCACCCGCGTGGCCAGCGCGGCGGCCCGGCTCGGCGTATCGTCGCGGCTGCCGCCGTCGACCACCAGGACCTCCGCGCCTCCCTCGCGCAGGGGGGCGAGGCGGGTCAGCTGCGTCTCGATGAGGGCCGCCTCATCGAGGCTCGGAACGATGATGCTGAGCCGCGGCCTCGCCGGCATGCCGTCTCTCCTGATGGTCCTCGGGGCGCGATCGCCGCCACCAGCTTACCGCGTATCGCGACGTAAGGTCCTCCGGCACCGGGCGACAGAGGGATGAGCCCGCCCACTCCGGGCGGCGACGGCACTCGCGGCGCGCCGGTCTGCGCCGCGCAGGGAGGTGATCCATGGCCCGGTGGCGTTGTTCCCCGCTCCTGGTGTTTGCCGCCTGGCTGCTGCTGGCTCCGACGGCGGCACTGGCGGCGCTGCCCACCGTGGAGACCCCCGGGGTGCCCCTGGCGTACTCCCTGCAGGCGTTCCGCGAGGCGGTGCGCCCCGGCGGCCCCGGCAAGGACGGCATCCCCTCCATCGACCGGCCCCGCTTCCACTCGGCGGCCGAGGCGCGGCTCGCGCCGGATGACCGCGTCATCGGCCTCTACCTGGGCGGCGAGGCCCGCGCCTATCCGCAGCGTATCCTGGTGTGGCACGAGATCGTCAACGACAGCGTGGACGGCCACCCCGTCAGCGTCACCTACTGCCCGCTGACCGGCAGCGCCCTGGGATTTCATCGCGGCGACGCGGAACTCGGCGTCTCCGGCCGGCTGGTCAACAGCAACCTGGTCATGTACGACCGCACCACCGGCAGCGAGGTGCCGCAGATGCTCGGCGTGGCCATCGACGGCCCGCTGGCGGGGCGAGGGCTCGAGGAGCTGCGCCTGGTCTGGACCACCTGGGACGCCTGGAAGGCGCGTCATCCGGACACCCGGGTGCTCAGTCGCGAGACCGGCCACGTGCGCAACTATCGACACGATCCCTACGGCAGCTATGCCCCGCTGCGCGGCTACTATCGCCCGCAGAGCGCCCGGCTCTTTCCGGTGATGACCGAGAGCCGCCGCCTGCCGCCCAAGGCCAGCGTGCTGGGGTTTCGCACCCGCCAGGGCGCGGCCGCCGTGACCCGCGAGGCGCTGCGCCGTGAGGCGGTGATCGAGCTTGCAATCGGCGACCGCCACTATACGGTGATCCGCGATGCCGGCCTGGATACCGGCTGGGTGTTTCACAATCCTCGGCGCGTCGCGATCCGCGTCGATGAGCTGACCTTCGGCCCGGCGGGCGTCAGCGGCGGTGGCACCGAGGCGCTCGAGCCGATCCATGCCTTCGAGGCCATGTGGTTCGCCTGGGCGGCCTTCTACCCCGAGACCCTGCTCTATGGGGCGCCGGAGGACGCACCATGACCGCGCTCGCCGCCCTGCGCGATGCCCTGATCGGACGTCCCCGGGACGCGGCGCTCGTGGCGGGCGTCGGGCTCGCCTATGCCGCGCTCTACCTGTGGATGATCGGTGACCTCGGCCCCGGCGGGGGCGGCGGGCTTGCCGTGCGCTTTCCCGCCTGGGAGCGGCTCTGGCAGACGCGCGGCCCCCTCCATTACGAGCCGGTGGGGCTGATCGAGGCGGGACCCTGGATCTGGACCTTCAGCCCGCTCAATACCCTGCTGGCCCTGGGGCTCGGGCTGCTGCTGGGCGCCAACCTCGTGCTGGGCTGGCGGGTGCGCCACGGCGCGAGCCACTGCGCCTGGCGCGCGCCCGGCGGCTCCCTGCTGGCCGCGCTGCCGGCCCTGCTGGCGGGCGGCGCCTGCTGCGCGCCGATGCTGCTGATCTGGCTGGGGCTGCCGCTGGCCGGTGCCCTGATCCCGGTGCTCCCCTGGCTGCTGCCGATGGCGGCGCTGCTGCTGCTGGCGAGTCTCGGCATCCTGGCCAGGCGCCTGGCCGCCGTCACGCCATGAGCGACGAGAGGAGACGGGCGATGTCGACCATGCTCGATCGCTGCGGTCACGGCCTCGGGGGCTGGCTCTCCTGCCCGAGGCCCTGGCATTGCCCCCAGCAGCCCGTCGAGGAGGACATCCAGGCGTGTCTCGAGCCCGGTGATGTCCTGCTGGTCGAGGGCTCGTCGAGGATCAGCACGGTGATCAAGTACCTGACGCAGTCGACCTGGTCGCATGCCGCCCTCTACGTGGGCGAGGGCGGCTGTCCCGGCGCGGCGGCGCCCGGTGCCTCTGTGCCCGCCCGGAGCGGCGCCTTCGTCGAGGCGGACCTGTCGGAGGGGGTGCGCGTGGTGGGCTTCGAGGCGTTCGACGGCTATCCGCTGCGCATCTGTCGCCCGGTGGGGCTGGGCCCGGCGGAGATCGACCGGCTGCTCGCCTTCGTCTGCGCCCGCGTGGGGCACCGCTACGACATGCGCAACCTCCTCGACCTGGCCCGCTATCTCCTGCCCCTGCCGCCCGTGCCGACGCCCTGGCGGCGACACATGCTGGGACTCGGCAGCGGTGATCCGACCCGCGCCATCTGCTCGACCCTGATCGCCGAGGCCTTCCAGTCGGTTCGCTACCCGATCCTGCCGATCCCCGTGGCGGGCCGTTCGCGGGTGTTCCGGCGTCGCCACCCTAGCCTCTTCACCCCGCGGGACTTCGATCTCTCGCCCTGGTTCGAGGTCGTCAAGCCGCGGCTCGTCGGCGGCTTCGACCCCCACGCCCTGAGGTGGCAGGAGTCGGCCTGACCGCGAGGCGGGGGCTCGTCGGGGCTCGGGGCGGATCAGGCGGAGAGTTCGATCACCCGTCCGCCGGCCGCCGCGGCGTCCTCGCGGTCGTGGGTCACCAGCAGGCTCGGCAGGCCGGCCTCGCGTAGTCGCTCGAACACCAGCCGGCGCATTGCCTGGCGCAGGTGGGTGTCGAGCTTGGAGAAGGGCTCGTCGAGCAGCACCGCGCAGGGCGCCGAGAGCAGCAGGCGCATCAGCGCCACCCGCGCCTTCTGCCCGCCGGAGAGCGTGGCCGGGTCGCGCTCGCCGAAGCCGGCGAGGCCGATGTGTTCGAGGGCCCGCTCGACCCGGACGGCCTTGTCGGCGCCGGCGCGGGGCAGGCCGAAGCGCAGGTTGCCGGCCACCGAGAGGTGGGGGAAGAGCAGCGGGTCCTGGAACAGCAGGCCGATCCCGCGACGCTCGGCGGGCAGGGCGGTGAGGTCGCGGCCGTCCAGCAGCACCCGGCCGGAGGCCTCGAACTCGGGCGCCAGGAAGCCGGCCAGGAAGGCCAGCAGGGTCGACTTGCCCGCGCCGGAGGGGCCCATGACGGTGAGCACCTCGCCCGGGGCGATCTCGGTGTCGAGCGCGACCAGGGGCGTGCCGCCCAGGCGGAGGCGGACATCACGAAGTTCGAGTCGATGGGGCGTGGTCATGGGGCTCCCTGCATGCCGCTGCGGCTCGACCATAGCAGCTTCGGCAGGCCGATGGCGATCGCGAACCCCACCAGGGGCAGGCAGGCCTGGACCAGCGCCCAGACCCCGATCACCCGGCGGTTGCCGCCGGCGGCCAGCGAGACCGCCTCGGTGGTGACGGTGGTCACCCGCCCCGCGCCCAGCAGCTGGGTAGGCAGGTACTGGCCGATGCTCACCGCCAGGCCCACCGCGCAGGCGGTGAGCAGCGGGGCCAGCAGCATCGGCAGCCGGACTCGCCAGAACACGGCGTTGCGCGAGGCGCCGAGCGTCAGGGCCAGCCGCGTCCAGCGCGGGTCGATCCGCCGGTAGGCCTCCGAGAGCGACAGGAAGACGTAGGGCAGCACGAACAGCAGGTGGCCGAAGACGATCAGGCCGTGGGTCGGCCGACGGCCGAGCTGCTCCATCACCACGACCAGGCCGAACAGGAAGGCGATCTGCGGCACGATCAGCGGCAGGTAGAGCAGCCACAGCGCCTTCGAGGCGGTGCGCCCGGTGCGCTGCTCGTTCTCGAGTGCCGACAGCACCAGTACCGCGGCGATCAGGGTCGCGCCCAGCGCGATCAGTGCCGTCGAGGCGAGCGGTCCGCCGAGGGCGGGCAGTGCCCGGGCCCAGTGATCCAGCGTCATGCTCCGGGGCAGGGCGTCGGGAAACCGCCAGAACCCCGCCACCGAGTAGATCGCCAGGCCGCCGAGCCCGGCGAAGGCGACGCCCGTGGCGAGCAGGATCGGCAGCCTGCCGGCGAGGCGCAGGCCGACCTCGCCGCGGCGGCGCCCGCCGCGGGCGAGCCAGGCCTTCATCAGCCTGGCCATGAGCCGCTCCAGCCCCCACCAGGTAAAGAGCGCCGCGGCGGTGACGCCGAGCTGCAGGATCGCGCCGGCCGAGGCCAGGAAGCGCTGGTCGAGGTCGGGGTCGCTGAACCAGGTCAGGATCGACACGGCGAGCGTCGGCGGCAGGGTCGGCCCGAGGATCATCGCCACGTCCACCACCGAGGAGGCGTAGGCGATGACCGCGAACACCGGCAGGCGGATCAGCGGGTAGAGGACCGGCGCCACCACCTTGAGCCAGGCGATGGCGGGTCGGTAGCCCAGCGAGCGGGCCATGGCCACGCGGCGCTCGGCGTCGAGCTGGGGCAGCGCCGCCAGGCTCATCAGCAGCAGGAAGGGCACCTCCTTGATGACCAGCCCCGCGATCAGCGAGAGCCCCCAGGGGTCCTGGACGATCAGCAGGTCCGGCGGGCGCTCCCAGCCGGTCAGCGTCGGCGAGGCCAGTCGCGCGATCAGCCCCGAGGGGGCGATCAGCAAGGCCAGGCCGAAGGCCGCGGCGGCGTGGGGAATGGAGAGCAGCGGCGAGACCAGCCGCCGGATCCAGCGATCGAGCCGGCTGCCTCTCGACGCGGCCAGGTAGAGCAGCACCACGGCGAGCGACAGGGCGGTGGCGATGAGGCCGCTGGCGAGGCTGATGGCGACCGAGCGGCCGATGCCCGGCTGGGCGGCCAGCGCCCGCCAGGGGGCCAGCGAGAGGCTCTCGCCGCCGAGCGCCGGCAGGTAGCCGAAGGCCGGCAGCAGGGCCATGACGAGGCCCGCCAGGATGGGCGCGACCAGCAGGATGACGATCAGCACGGGGGCGAGGCGCAGCATCATCGGGCCGGCCCCGCCTCGCCCGCGTCGAAGGCGCTGGCGCTTGCCATCATCGACCGACGTAGCGCGCCTGCCAGGCGTCCTGCAGGGCCGTCATCCAGCTGGGGTGAGGCTCGGGCAGGGTGCGCTCGAGGGCGCCCGCCGGCAGCATCGCCGGGTTCTCCTTGTCCAGCGCGAAGAGGGCCTGGTCGTCCGCCGGCAGGTGGGCGACGTCGAGCACGGTGCGATCGCCCCAGACGTCGAGATCCTGCTTGGTCGCCTGGGCCTCGGGGGAGAGCAGGTAGTCGGCGACCACCATGGCGCCGGCCTGGTGGGGCGAGTTGTAGGGGATGGCGACGAAGTGCACGTTGCCCAGGGTGCCGCTTGCCGGGACGTAGCTGCGGGTGCTCGGGGGCAGCTCGTAGTCGGCCACCGCCGCGGCCGGCTCCGAGGGGATGAAGGTGAAGGCCAGCGTGAGGGCGCCATCGCCCATCAGGCTGCGCATCTCGGGGCCGCTGGCGGGAAACTGGCGGCCGCTGCGCCACAGGTGGGGGTGCAGGGCGTCCAGGTAGTCCCACAGCGGGGCGGTAACGGCGGCGAAGTCGCTCTCCTCGACCGGGGCGTAGAGCGCCTCGTCCCGGTCGGTGAGCTCGATCAGCGCCTGCTTGAGGAAGGTGCTGCCGGTAAAGTCGGGAATCCGCGGGTAGGTGAAGCGCCCCGGGTGGGCCTTTGCCCAGGCGAGCAGCGCCTCGATGTCCTGGGGCGGGGTCTCGATCACGTCGCTATCATAGTAGTAGGTGATCTGCGCCCGGCCCCAGGGGGACTCGTAGCCCCCGGTGGGCAGGGTGAAGTCGGTGACCACCTCGGGGTTGTCCGCCGGGCGGGTCAGGGCGAAGTTCGGCAGCGCGCGGGCGAAGGGGCCGAACAGCAGATCGCTCTCCTTCATGGCGGCGAAGTTCTCGCCGTTGATCCAGATCAGGTCGACGTTGCCGGCGCTGTCGTTGCCGGCCTGTTTCTCCGCCAGCACCCGGGAGACCGCCTCGGCGGTACTGCCGATCTTGACGTGCTCGAGGTCGATGCCGAAGCGTTCGTCGACGCGCCCGGCCACCCAGTCGATGTAGTCGTTGGTGCGCTGATCGCCGGCCCAGGCGTACCAGTAGACCGTCTGGCCGCGGGCCTCCTCGAGCACGGCCGGCCAGTCGGTCGGGTCGGGGGCGGCCGACAGGCCCATGCTCGTCAGCAGGGCCGGCAGCAGGGCGGCGAGCCGGGGAGAGAAAGCAGGCATGTCGAGGTCCTCGTGTGGGAAGGGTGGAGCAACGATCAGGAGTGAAGTGGCGCCGGCGGTGGGTGGCGACGCTCAGCCGGGGGTGAGCAGGCGTTCCAGCGCGTGATGCTCGCCGCGCACGTGCTCGATGGCGGCCACCGAGAGATAGTGGTCGACGCGCTCGCGCACGTGGGCGATCAGGGCGTCGTCGCTCAATGCCTCGGACCAGTCCTCGCCGCGACGCTCGGTGTCCTGGGCGCGCCGGTGGCTGGCCCGCCACTTGGCGCACCAGGTCAGCGACCAGAGCCACATGGCGCGCCGGCACGCCAGCAGGGTCTCGACCTCGCCCGCGAGGCCCGTGGCCTCGAGCCAGTGGCGGTAGAAGGCGGCCACCTCGTCGGGCGTCAGCTCGGCGCGGCTGGTCAGGTCCCAGGTGGTGGAGGTGTAGAGGCTGGCATGGGCCAGGTCGCAGCCGACCAGGCCGTAGCGGCACTTCTCCAGGTCTACCAGCACCGCGCGACCGGCCGCGGTGACCAGGAAGTTGCCGGGGTGGGCATCGAAGCTGATCAGCCGGGGCTCGGCACCGGGCCCGGGCGGCAGCTGCCGGGGCAGGGCGGCCAGCTCGGCCTCGATCAGGCGGCGGGCCGCGTCATCCAGCTCGGCCCGGTCGAGGAAGCGTGCCTGCTCGCCCACCTCCGCGCGCATCGCCGCCCAGGGATCGGTGGGGGAGAGCAGCGGCGCGCGCGCCGCGGCCTCCGGCACGTCCAGCCTGTGCATGCTCGCCAGCGCCTCGGCGAGGCGGGGCAGATCCTCGGGGAGGCGCGCCGGGCGGCCGCGGATGGCGTCGACCAGCAATCCGCCGCGGGGCAGCTCCGGGCCGGGCGGCAGCAGGCCGTGCAGTGCGGGGGCATGGCCGCCCCGGCTGGCGCGGGTGAAGCAGGCCGCCTGGTAGGCGAGGTTGGCGGCGGGGTCGAGGCGCATCTGGCTCTGCTTCGGCAGACGGGCCACCCAGTCGTCCCCCTCCCGCTCGAGCCACAGGTGGTGGTGGGCGAGCCCCGTGTCGGCCATCGGGTGCAGGGCCGCGATGCCCGCGTCGAGGCCGGCGCGGGCGAGGGCGCTGGCCAGCGGACCGCTGAGGGTCGACGGGGCCCGCGGCGTGTCGGGGCGAGAGACGGTGTCCGGCATGACGCTCCTTGATGGCGGGACGGTGGTCCACGATGGTCGCACGGGGGCGAACTTCCTTACATGGCCCCCGGCGGGAGGCCCTACGGCGGATCGTGCCGGAGGGCGTCGCCGCGGTTGTAAGCCCGCGCCACCTCCTGCGACACAAGGTAGCGCGGATGCACCGTCAGCGTCTGCGTCGCGTCTCGAACAAGCACAACGGAGGACGAGATCATGTCACAGCACGACGAACAACGCCGCCGGCTGCTGGGCCGCCTGAGTCGACAACTGGCCTATACGGCCCCGCTGCTGGCACTGGTGGCGGGCGGCGCCGTACTGCAGGCCGCGCCGGGCGGCGATCCGTCGGGCGGCGATCCGTCGGGCGGCGAGCCGAACGCGGCGGCCTTCTCTGCGCCGGCCAAGGCCCCCCTGCTGCTGGCCAGCAATCATACGAAGGGAGAGGCCGAAGCCGAAGCAGAGGGTGAGGCCGAAGGTGAGGCAGAGGGTGAGGCCGAAGGTGAGGCAGAGGGCGAGGCCGAAGGTGAAGCAGAGGGCGAGGCCGAAGGTGAAGCAGAGGGCGAAGCCGAAGGAGGCGCCGCCGCTGGGGTGGCCAGGCCCGACGACTATACGCCGTCCTACAACGAGCGCGGCGAGAATCCCGCGGAGATGCTGGCCCGGGGCGAGGCGCTCTACTACGACACCTCCCTGAGCAGCAACGGCCTGGCCTGCGCGAGCTGCCACGGCAGCGACGGGCAGGACACCGGCTACCAGGCGACCTTCCAGCAGCCCTTCCCCCACCGGGTGGCGATGGCCGCCAACCGCTTCGGCATGGAAGAGGTCCACGCCGACGAGATGGTGCAGATCTGCATGGTCGCCCCGATGGCCGCCGAGCCGCTCGAGTGGGGCGGCGAGGAGCTGACCGCGCTGGCGGCCTACGTCGTGGAGGTGCAGAAGCGCGTGGCCGGCGAGCCCCACGACCTCTGAGCGTGATGCTACGCGGGCTATCGTCGCCGCCGGGACGAGGGCAGCGAAAAAGGACGCCACCGGAATCGGTGGCGCCAAACGAGTCAGCATGAAGGACATGCTCGGGGCGTCGGCGGCTGCTCACCGCCGTCGTGCGCATCGGTCTCAGGCCAGGCGCTGGCCGGAGACGCTCGGGTGGTAGAGCGGCTGGACGCTGTTGCCGTCCGGATCCTTGCAGTAGAGGCTTCGCCCGCCGTCGCCGTGATCGTGGGCGCCCCGCGTCACCTCGACGCCCTGATGGCGCAGGAACGCCTCCCAGGCGTCCACGTCCTCGCGGGCGTCGACCACGAAGCCGAAGTGGTCGAGGCGCTGGGGATCGTCGCCGGTGGGCGCCTTGGCGCGGGAGAGCGAGACGTTGTCGTTGCCCAGCGTCAGGTAGACCAGGTCCGCGTGGGCCCGGCGCAGCACCGAGAGGCCCAGGATGTCCACGTAGAAGCGTTCGCAGGCCGCGAGGTCCTGGACCTGCAGGGCGATATGGCGCATGCCGTTGAACGGGGCGGGACGTTGCATGGGACCTCCTCGACGGGGCGGGGGTTAATGAATATATTGGAAAATGTTTCCATAAATACATTCATTCCACAACCCACGAGAGCCTGCCATGTACTGCATCATCGTCCAGACCCGCCTGAAGCCCGGCACCCGGGAGCGCTTCCTCGAGGCCATGCTGCCCAACGCCGAGGCCTCGGTGCGCGACGAGCCGGGCTGCCTGGTCTTCGACGTGATCGAGGACCGTGACACCCCGGACCTCTTCCACCTCTACGAGATCTACACTGACCGAGAGGCCCTGGCGGCTCACAAGGAGACCGCGCACTACCGGGCCAGCCGCGCGGTGGTCAACGCGCTGATCGCCGAGCAGTCGGTGATTCGTGCCAATGTGCTGGCGACCCATCCCGGGGCACGCGGCGAGGCCTGAACGAATCCCCTCGCCCGGTATCATAGGGATAATCTGATATGCCGAAGCGAGGGGGCACGATGTCGAACCGACCGGATGCCAAGCGTCGCGCCCTGCTTTGGTTGAGCCTGGTGTGCCTGGCGCTGGGCGCCCTGCTCGCCTGGCAGGCCCAGGCCCAGAAGGCCCAGCCGGAGCCGGGACTGGCCCTGGTGATGACCATCGACGACGCCATCGGGCCGGCCATCGACGACTACTTTCGACGCGGCCTGGAACTGGCCGAGGCCCGCGACGCCGAGCTCGTGGTGGTGGCGATGGACACCCCCGGCGGACTCGACGCCTCGATGCGCGCGATGATCCGCGCCATGCTCGCCTCCCCGGTGCCGGTCGCCCTCTATGTCTCGCCGGCGGGGGCCCGGGCCGCCAGCGCCGGCACCTACCTGCTCTACGCCAGCCACGTGGCGGCCATGGCGCCGGCCACCCACCTCGGCTCGGCCACCCCCGTCCAGCTCGGCGGAGACGGCGGGCTGCCGGGCCTCGGCGAGCCCGAACCCGAGTCCGAGCCGGAATCGCAGGAGGGCGCGCAGGACGCCGCCGGCGTCGAGGCGACCGAGGAGGAGATGTCCGAAGGTGAGACGGCCGAGGCGGCGCCGGCCGCGGAGCAGGGCGAGCGGGCCCCCGCCAAGCGCCGCGGCGAGACGGCCATGGAGCGCAAGGTGCTGGAGGATGCCGTGGCCTATATCCGCTCGCTGGCCGAGCGCCACGGCCGCAACGCCGACTGGGCCGAGGCGGCGGTGCGCGAGGCGGTCAACCTCACCGCCCGGGAGGCGCTCGAGCAGAACGTCATCGAGGTGGTGGCGAGCGACCTGGACGACCTGCTCGCCCAGCTCGACGGGCGCCGGGTGGTGATGGACGACGGCGAGCGAATCCTCTCCACCGCCGATCTAGTCGTCGAACGCTTCGATCCCGACTGGCGCACCGAGCTGCTGGCGGTGATCACCAACCCCAACGTCGCCTACTTCCTGATGATCATCGGCTTCTACGGGCTGATCTTCGAACTCTCCAATCCGGGCAGCCTGGTGCCGGGCACCATCGGCATCATCTCGCTGCTGCTGGCGCTGTTCGCCTTCCAGGTGCTGCCGGTCAACTACGCGGGGCTGGCGCTGATCCTGGTGGGCCTGGGGCTGATCGTGGGCGAGGCGCTGATGCCCAGTTTCGGCATTCTCGGCATCGGCGGCATCGTCGCCTTCGTGATCGGATCGGTGATACTGATGGACGCGGACACCCTGAACATCTCGCTGCCGATGATCGGTGGCATCGCCCTGCTCGCGGCGGGCCTGATGCTGTGGGTCATGACCCGCTTCATCGGCCTGCGGCGTCGCCCGCCGCGCACCGGCCAGGAGGAGCTGGTCGGCAGCGAGGCGCTGGTCCTCGAGGACTTCTCCGGCCAGGGCCACGTGCGCCTGATGGGCGAGCGCTGGCGAGCGCGCAGCCCCGAACCGCTCGCCCGGGGGCAGTCGGTCCGCGTCACCGCGGTCGACGGCCTGACCCTGGAGGTCGAACCGCTGGCCTCGTCGTCCTGAGGTCCGCCCGGCACGGGCGATGATCCGCATCGTCCGGCCCAACCAAGGAGCCGACACCATGCTGCTTTCCTACCTCGTCCCGGTCGTCCTGCTGATCATGCTGCTGGCGGCCTCGATCCGCATCCTGCCCGAGTACAAGCGCGGGGTGGTGTTCTTCCTCGGCCGCTTCCAGGCGGTGAAGGGGCCGGGCCTGCTGATCATCATCCCCGGCATCCAGAAGATGGAGGTGGTCGACCTGCGGGTGATCACCATGGACGTGCCGGAGCAGGACGTCATCTCCCAGGACAACGTCACCGTCAAGGTCAA
>JAWWBV010000022.1:0-14759 GCA_033720795.1 Halomonas sp.
ACGACTCACTGCATTCTCCCGGGAGACAACATGGCGCTGCAACCCGACGATCTGCTCGATGCCCGCGGTCTTCCCTGTCCGCTGCCGCTGCTCAAGGCCAAGCAGGCCCTGTCGCGCCTCGCGCCCGGCCAGCTGCTCGAGATCCAGGCCACCGACGCGGGCTCCTGGCGCGACTTCGAGACCTTCGTGGCCCAGAGCCCCCACGAGATGCCCGCCAGGGAGGAGCGGGGCGAGGTCTACCACTACTGGATCCGCAAGGGAGGGGAGGCTTCCCCATGACCCTGAGGTCGGTATTTCGCAGCTGGATGGATCACTACCTCTCCGACGAGGAGGCGGTGATCCTGCTGGTCGTGCTGGTGCTCGGCTTCGCCGTGGTGATCTGGCTGGGCAAGATGCTGGCGCCCTTCCTGACCGCCCTGGTGATCGCCTTCCTGCTGCAGGGGGCGGTGAGCGGCCTGACGCGTCGGCGCGTGCCGCACTTCCTGGCGGTGATGCTGGTCTTCCTGGGGTTCATCGGCGTGCTGCTGGCCATGGCGCTGATCCTGATGCCGCTGATCTGGAACCAGCTGATCAACCTGGTCCAGGAGACGCCGCGCATGTTCGCCAGCGTCCAGCAACTGCTCGACGACCTCCAGGTGCGCTACCCGCAGCTGGTCACCCCGGACCAGATCCAGACCTGGATCGGCATGGCCGGCCGCGAGGTCACCCAGCTCGGCCAGCGGGCCCTGACCCTCTCGCTGGCCTCGCTGGGCAACCTGGTGGGGCTGATCGTCTACCTGGTGCTGGTGCCGATCCTGGTCTTCTTCATGCTCAAGGATCGTGATCGGCTGGTGGGCTTCATCGTCTCGCTGTTGCCAAGGAATCGCGGGCTGATGACGCGGGTCTGGCAGGAGATGGACGACCAGATCGCCAACTATGTGCGCGGCAAGTTCACCGAGATCATCATCGTCGGCAGCGTGGCCTTTTTCACCTTCGCCTTCTTCGGGCTGCCCTACTCGGCGCTGCTGGCGGTGCTGGTGGGTCTCTCGGTGCTGGTGCCCTACATCGGTGCCGCCGTGGCCACCCTGCCCGTGGCGGCCGTGGCCGGCTTCCACTTCGGCCTGGGTGACCAGTTCCTCTACGTGATCGTGGCCTACGGCGTGATCCAGGCGCTGGACGGCAACGTGCTGGTGCCGATCCTGTTCTCCGAGGCGGTCAACCTGCACCCGGTATCGATCATCCTGGCGGTGCTGTTCTTCGGCGGGGTCTGGGGCTTCTGGGGCATCTTCTTCGCCATTCCCCTGGCGACCCTGCTCAAGGCGCTGGTCTACGCCTGGCCCAGGGGCCTCAAGCAGCGCCGCCAGGAGGTCTCCCGGGAAGAGCAGGCCGCCGGGCCCTGAGTGCCGCCGCCGCGGGGCGGCGGCGCGGCCGTCACTGCCCAGCGTGCAGCGCCTGGGCCGCCTCGAGCACCTCCTGGGCATGGCCCTTGACCTTGACCCCGCGCCACTCGCGGGCGAGCCGGCCCTCGGCATCGATCAGGAAGGTGCTGCGCTCGATCCCCAGGTGCTCCTTGCCGTAGAGCTTCTTCAGCTTGATGACGTCGAACAGCCGGCAGACGGCCTCGTCCTTGTCGGAGAGCAGCGCGAAGTTGAACCCCTGCTTGGCCTTGAAGTTCTCCTGGGCGCGGATGCCGTCCCGGGAGACGCCGAGGATCACGGTGTTGGCGGCGTCGAATGCCGCCTTGCGATCGCGGAAGTCGCCGCCCTCGGTGGTGCAGCCCGGGGTGCTGGCCTTGGGGTAGAAGTAGATCACCACCTGCCGGCCACGCAGCTCGGAGAGGGTGACGGTGGTGTCGCCGGTGGCGGTGGCGGTGAAGTCGGGGACGGGTTCGCCGAGGCTCGCGCTCATGAAACGGCTCCTTGTCAGGGGGATGGGCAGTGGGGAACGGCCGGCCGTCGCAGGGCGCGGCCGGACCGGCAAGAGCCGATTACACGCAAGGCGCGGCGAACTGTAAAGTCGCGGCTGTACAGGCTCTCGAGGCCTGAGTACCATTTGGCCCCTGGCCCCGGGGCAGGTCCCGGCGCTTCCCGGGGGCCGGCAGGCCGTGAATGCAGGTGAATCGAGAGGAATCGAGAGGATGATCACTGGAAGTATCGTCGCGCTGGCGACGCCGATGAAGGTCAACGGCGATATCGACTGGGAGGCCCTGCGCCGCCTGGTGCACTTTCATCTCGACAACGGCACCGATGCGATCGTGGCGGCCGGCACCACCGGCGAGCCGACGACCATGTCCTTCGCCGAGCACTTCGACGTCATCCGCACCGTGGTGGAAGAGGTCAACGGCCGCATTCCGGTGATCGCCGGCACCGGCTCCAACAACACCACCGAGGCGGTCGAGCTGACCCGCTACGCCAAGGAGGTCGGGGCCGACTACTGCCTGACGGTGGCACCCTACTACAACAAGCCGACCCAGGAAGGCCTGTTCCAGCACTTCAAGGCCATCGCCGAGGCCAGCGACCTGCCGGTGATCCTCTACAACGTGCCCGGCCGCACCTGCTCCGACATCTACAACGAGACCGTGATGCGTCTCGCCGAGGTCGACGGCATCGTCGGCCTCAAGGATGCCACCGGCAACCTGGAGCGCGCCGAGGACCTGATCGCGCGCCTCAAGGGCAGCGACTTCATGCTCTACTCCGGCGACGACGCCACCGCCTGCGACTTCATGCTGATGGGCGGCCACGGCGACATCTCGGTGACCGCCAACGTCGCCCCGCGGGCGATGCACGAGCTGTGCGCCGCCGCCGTGGCCGGCGACGCCGACAAGGCCCACCAGATCAACACCCGGCTGCTGCCGCTGCACACCAACCTGGGCGTCGAGTCCAACCCGATCCCGGTCAAGTGGGCGCTGCATCGCATGGGCTACCTGGAGCCGGGCATTCGCCTGCCGCTGACCTGGCTCTCCGAGAAGTACCACTCCACCGTCAGCGAGGCCCTGCAGCTGGCGGGCATGATCGACGACTGAGCGGTGCCCGGCATCGCACTCCGCACAACACGAGGCAAGGTGGACGCATGAACTCTGCGCTGAAAGGGATGCTGGTGGCGACGGTCGCGCTGGCCACGGTCGGTTGCGCCCGTGATGGCTACTATCACGATCGCAACCTCGACTACGCCGAGGCCGAGGAGACGGCGCCCCTGGTGCTGCCGGAGGCCCGCAACCCGGCGCGCTACCGGGACGCCATGCCGGTGCCCGAGGTGAGCGGCACGCGTCCCGCCGCGGACGGCGTGGTGGAAGCGCCGCTGCCCCAGGCCCTGTCGCCGGGGCGCGCCCGGGAGCGCGGCTACGTCGAGCGCCGCGAGATCGGCAGCGATGCCTGGCTGGTGGTGGGCGCCGAGCCGGCCTCGGTGTGGCCGGAGCTCGAGCGCTTCGCGCAGGCCCGCGGGCTGGACGTCGCCGCCCGTGACCCGAGCCGCGGCGTGCTGGAGACCACCCAGGCCCGGCTGAGCGTCCGCCAGGGGCTGCGCCGCGGCGACAGCGAGCTGCACTGCGAGCGCGGCGGCGCCGTCGACGCGGGCTGCCTGCGGGCGCTGGAGCGCCACTTCCAGTCATTCAGCGCCTCGGCCAGCGCGGCGTCGCTGACCGCCCAGCGTCCCGAGGTGCAGGATCGCGCCCGGTTCGAGCAGCGCGGCGACGACTGGCAGGTGATCCTGCCCTACGACATCGACCGGCTGTGGGCGGAGCTCAGTCATCAGCTGGAGCGCGACTTCGCCGTCGAGGGCCGCCGCGAGCTGCGCGAGCGTGACCCGAGCGCGCACAGCTTCCTGGTCGATTACCTGACCCGCGAAGGGCGCGAGCAGGGCCTGCTGGGCTCGCTGGTTTCGCTGGAGTTCGGCGCCGAGCCGCAGCCGGTGCGGCTGAGCCTCGAGGCACGCGGCCCCGAGGAGACGGTGCTGCGCGCGGTGGGTGTCGGCGGGGCCGGCGCGCTGCCCGAGGAGGACCAGCGCGAGCTGCTCGAACGGGTGGCGGGCCTGCTGCGCTGATGAGCGGCGTGGCGTCGGGCGGCCTTACCTTCGCCTCCCTGGGCAGCGGCAGCAAGGGCAACGCCACCCTGGTCAGCGATGGCGAGACGCACCTGCTGGTCGACTGCGGCTTCGGCCTCAAGGAGACCGAGCGCCGCCTGGCCCGGCTGGGGCTGCACCCCCGCCAGCTCGACGCCGTGCTGGTGACCCATGAGCACGGCGATCACATCCGCGGCGTCGGGCCCCTGGCGCGCCGTCACCGGGTGCCGGTCTACCTGACGCCGGGCACCTGGCTGTCGGGACGTCTCGGCGAGCTGCCCCACCGCCACTGGATCACCCCCCAGGCGCGGTTCGCGGTCAGGGGGCTTGCCATCGATCCGATCACCGTGCCCCACGACGCCCGCGAGCCGGTGCAGTTCGCGATCAGCGGCGGCGCCCATCGCCTCGGCCTGCTCACCGACCTCGGCCATCCCAGCGCCCATGTGGTCGAGGCCTTCGCCGGCTGCGACGGCCTGGTACTGGAGTGCAACCACGATCGCCGGATGCTCGCCGAGGGGCCCTATCCCGCCAGCCTCAAGCGTCGCGTGGGCGGCGACTGGGGCCACCTGGCCAACGTCCAGGCGGCCTGGCTGCTGCAGCGGCTGGGGCTCGACCGCCTGCAGCGCATCGTCTGCTCGCACCTCTCCGAACACAACAACCGCCCCGAGCTGGCCCTGGAGGCCCTGGTGCCGCTGCTCGACGGCGACGACTCCCGGCTGAGGATCGCCGCCCAGGACGATGGCCTGGCGTGGCAGACCCTCGGCTGAACGTCCATCCTTACCCGTATCCTCGCCTCTGGAGGCTCCCATGGAAAAGCGTCAAGAACTCTTCGCCGGCAAGGCCAAGTCGGTCTATGCCACCGATGACCCGGATCGCCTGATCCTGCACTTCCGCAACGACACCAGCGCCTTCGATGGCCGCCGCGTCGAGGCGCTCGAGCGCAAGGGCCAGGTCAACAACCGCTTCAACGCCTTCATCATGGGCAAGCTGCAGGAGGCGGGCATCCCCACCCACTTCGAGAGCGAGCTCTCCGCCGACGAGTGCGTGGTCAAGAACCTCAAGATGATCCCGGTGGAGTGCGTGGTGCGCAATATCGCCGCCGGCAGCCTGGTCAAGACCCTCGGCGTCGAGGAGGGCCAGACCCTCACCCCGCCGACCTTCCAGCTGTTCCTGAAGAACGACGAGCTCCACGACCCGATGATCAACGAGTCGCTGGCCGAGACCTTCGGCTGGGCGACCCCCGAGCAGCTCGCCGAGATGAAGGCGCTGACCTTCCGCGTCAACGAGGTGCTCAAGACGCTGTTCGAAGAGGGCGGCATGCTGCTGGTCGACTACAAGCTCGAGTTCGGGCTCTTCCACGGCAAGATCGTGCTGGGCGACGAGTTCTCCCCGGACGGCTGCCGCCTGTGGGACGCCAAGACCCGCGAGAAGCTCGACAAGGACCGCTTCCGTCAGGGGCTCGGTAACGTGATCGAGTCCTACGAGGAGGTTGGTCGGCGCATCGGCATCGACTTCGGCTGAGGCCGACCGCTACGCCGACGAGCGTCATGACGAAGGGCCCCGCGGGGCCCTTCGTCGTTGCGGGCCCTCAGGCCGTCACGATCTCGACGACCTCGAGGCGCGTCTCGCCGGTGGCGGCGGTGCGGGCCCGGAAGCGCACGTCGACGTCGCGCAGGCGCACGCCGTAGACCCGTGCCTCGGCGCCGCGGCGGTAGGCCGGGCGCGGATCCTGGGCGAGCACCTGCAGGATCAGTGCGCGCAGGCTCGCGCCGTCCTCGCGGCGCGCGAGCACCGCCTCGGCGGCGGGGGAGAGGTCGACCGGCAGGGTCGACGGCGTCTCGGGGGCGAAGCCGGCGCGCGCCTCGGGGCGCGACTCCGCCCAGGGCAGGTAGGGCTTGAGGTCGAGCACCGGCGTGCCGCTCACCAGGTCGGCGCCGCGCAGGGCCAGGCGCACGCCGCGATCGGTATCGATGTCGACCAGCTCCACCAGCGAGAGCCCCAGGCGATTGGGACGATGGGTGCTGCGGCTGGCGAAGACGCCCACCCGGGCGTTGCCGCCCAGGCGCGGCGGGCGTACCAGCGGCGTCCAGCGCTCGGGGCTCTGGTGGAAGACGAAGGTCAGCCAGAGGTGGCTGAACGCCTCGAGGCCCCGCACCGCCAGCGGATCGTCGAAGGGCGGCAGCAGCACCAGGCTCGCCCGGGCCGCGTCGGCGAGCCCCGGCTGGCGCGGAATGCCGAACTTGTCCGGGAAGTCGCTCTCGATGACGCCGATGGGCGTCATGGCGAAGGCGTCGGGCGGGGCGGGGCGGTCGGTCATGGCGAATCCTTGCGCTTTTTCCTCGCGGGGATTGGCCCCGCGGCGGGGCTTGGGTAGTCTGCTGGCCTGGTCATCATCGCAGGAAGCCCACGCATGCGTCATGCCGATCATCCTACCGCCGCCACCGAGCCGTCCGCCCGGGCGCGCCGCGGCCCGCGTATCGTCTATCGGGCGGCGCGCGTCCGCGACGCCGCCGACCAGGCCGAGGTGTTTCATCACGCCGTGATGCAGGGCGCCGCGGGCCACTACACCCTGGCCGAGCGCGAGGCCTGGGCGATGGCGCTGCCGCGGGACGCCAGCGCCTGGTCGGCGCGCCAGGCGCTCTTCACCACCCTGGTGGCCGACTGCGAGGGGCGCTGCGTGGGCTTCCTCGAGCTGGATCTGACCGCTGGACGGATCGAGACCCTCTACGTCTGGCCGTCGCTGGGGCGGCGCGGCATCGGCGGAACCCTGCTGGTCCACGCCGAGCGGATGCTGCTGGAGCAGGGGGTGAGCCGCGTCCGGATCGAGGCCAGCGCCGTGCTGGCGCCCGGCCTGCTGCGGCGCGGCTGGACCCTGCTCGGCGACGACTGGGTCGAGCGTGGCGGCGAGCGGCTCTTTCGCCAGCGCCTGGAGAAGCGTCTCGTCGCCGTGGAGACCTGAGCCTCCCGCTCGGTCGGCTCAGGCCGGCCGGTCGATGAAGCGCATCGACAGGTCGATGGCCTTCAGGTCCTTGGTCAGGGCGCCGCTGGAGATGCAGTCGACGCCGGTCTCGGCGATGGCGCGCAGCGTGGTCTCGTCGACGTTGCCCGAGGCCTCGAGGGTGGCGCGTCCCGCGGTGCGGTCGACCGCCTCGCGCATGTCGTCGAGGCTGAAGTTGTCGAGCATGATGACATCGGCGCCGGCGGCGAGCGCCAGGTCGAGCTCCTCGAAGGTCTCCACCTCCACCTCCACCGGCAGGTCGCGGGCGATGTCCCGGGCCTCCTTCACCGCCGCCTCGATTCCCCCGCAGGCGGCGATATGATTCTCCTTGATCAGGAAGGCGTCATAGAGGCCGATGCGATGGTTGTGGCCGCCGCCGCAGGTCACCGCGTACTTCTGCGCCAGGCGCAGGCCAGGCAGGGTCTTGCGGGTGTCGAGCAGGCGCACCCCGGTGCCCTCGAGCAGGTCCACGTAGTGGCGGGTGCGGGTCGCCGTGGCCGAGAGGGTCTGCAGCAGGTTGAGCGCGGCGCGCTCGCCGGTGAGCAGGCTGCGCGCCGGGCCCTCCAGCTCGAGGAAGGCCTGGCCGGCCGCGAGTCGGTCGCCGTCGGCGGCCTGCCAGTGCAGGCTGACTCGCGGGTCGAGCCGGCGGAACAGCTCGTCGACCCAGGCCACCCCGCAGAGGATCGTCGCCTCGCGGGTGATCACCCGCGCGCGGGCCGTCTGCTTCTCGGGAATCAGCTGGGCGGTGATGTCGCCGGGGCCGACGTCCTCGGCCAGCAGCCGAGCGGCACTGTCACGGATCTCTTCGGCAATGGCGTCCTGGTAATGCATGGCGGGTCCATCTCTGTGCGGGGAAGCTTGAGCGGGTCATTATAGGGGAAACCCACGCATCCACGTCAGGGAAAAACCATGCGCATCGACGACGGCTGGCTGGCGCCGGCCCGGCGGCTCGTCTCGCCCAACCAGGACGACCGCCCGGACGGCGAGGTCTCGCTGCTGGTGCTGCACTCGATCAGCCTGCCGCCGGGGGAGTTCGGCGGCGAGCATATCGAGCGGCTCTTCACCAACCGGCTCGATCCCGCGGCCCACCCCTTCTTCGCCGGGATCGCTGACCTGCGCGTCTCGGCCCACCTGCTGATCCGCCGCGACGGGGAGTGCGTGCAGTTCGTGCCCTTCGAGGCCCGCGCCTGGCACGCCGGCCGCTCGCGCTGGCGGGACGGCGCCCGCGAGCGCCGGGCGTTGAACGACTTCGCCGTGGGCATCGAGCTGGAGGGCGACGAGGTGTCGCCCTACACCGGCGCCCAGTACCGGGCCCTGGCCAGCGCCACGGCGGCGCTGCTGGCGCGCTATCCGGCGCTCACGCCGGCGCGCATCACCAGCCACGCGCGGGTGGCCCCACTGCGCAAGAGCGACCCCGGTCCCGCCTTCGACTGGGCCTACTTTCGTCAGGAACTTGGAATAATACGTACTTAGGCACCAAACGCCGCCCCAGGCCGCGCGGTGCCGGTGTCGGGGGGAGCCGTCCGGAGTAGTGCTCCTACAGCGGCAAGAAGCCGGCCGGTCTTGGCGAGAAAGTGCCCCTTAATCCCTTCGCTGCGGTGCAGTACGGTTCTGTGAAAAATATTTCCACTCTATCTTGAATTGGCAGGGACCAGCGTTTACGGTATCTTCGCGCCATCAGCAGGGCACCCTGAGCATTGTCTTGTAAAACAACTACAGGCCTGACGCGTTGGGGCGCCAACCCCGATCATGAGTGCCATTTCGCCCCTCTGCGGGGCTGTAGTTCCCCACCGTCATTCGGAGAGACGTCTATGAGTCTGGAAACTAGAGAAGATCTCGATCCGGTCGAAACCACGGAATGGTTGGATTCCCTGGAATCGGTCCTGGATCGCGAGGGCGAGGATCGTGCCCGGTACCTGATGACTCGCCTGGCCGACCGGGTGCGGCGTGATGGCATGCAGGTGCCCTTCTCGGTGACGACCCCGCATCGCAACACCATTCCGGTGCACCGCGAGGCGCCGATGCCGGGCGACCTGTTCATGGAGCGTCGCATCCGCTCGCTGATCCGCTACAACGCCATCGCCCAGGTGATTCGCAACAACCGCGCCAACCCGGGCCTGGGCGGCCACATCGCCAGTTTCATGTCGGCGGCGACCCTGTATGACGTGGGCTTCAACCACTTCTTCCGCGCCCCGAACGGTGACTTCGAAGGCGACCTGGTCTACATCCAGGGCCACGTGGCGCCGGGCGTCTACGCCCGCGCCTACCTCGAGGGCCGCCTCACCGAGGAGCAGATGGACAAGTACCGCCAGGAGGTGGACGGCGACGGCCTCTCGTCCTACCCGCACCCCTGGCTGATGCCGGACTTCTGGCAGTTTCCCACGGTATCCATGGGCCTCGGCCCCATCCAGGCCATCTACCAGGCCCACGTGATGAAGTACCTGGATTCCCGTGAACTCAAGAACATGCACGATCGCAAGATCTGGTGCTTCATGGGCGACGGCGAGTGCGACGAGCCGGAGTCCCTCGGCGCGATCCACCTGGCCAGCCGCGAGAAGCTCGACAACCTGATCTTCGTCATCAACTGCAACCTGCAGCGCCTCGACGGCCCGGTCCGCGGCAACTCGCGGATCATGGACGAGCTCGAGGGCGTCTTCCGCGGCGCCGGCTGGAACGTGCAGAAGGTCGTCTGGGGCCGCCTGTGGGATCCGCTCTTCGAGAAGGACACCAAGGGCATCCTGCAGAAGCGCATGGACGAGGCGGTCGACGGCGACTACCAGAACTACAAGGCCAACGGCGGCGCCTACACCCGGGAGCACTTCTTTGGGAAGTACCCGGAGACCGCCGAGATGGTCAAGGACATGTCCGACGAGGACATCTGGAAGCTCAATCGTGGCGGCCACGACCCGTTCAAGGTCTACGCGGCATACCACGAGGCGACCCAGAACGCCAACGGCCGTCCCACCGTGATCCTGGCGCACACCGTCAAGGGCTACGGCATGGGCGGTGGCGACGGCGAGGCCGCCAACGAGGCGCACCAGGTCAAGACCATGGAGTACGAGGCGCTCAGGCGCTTCCGCGACCGCTTCGGCATCCCGCTCACCGACGAGCAGCTCAAGGAGGTGCCGTACTACAAGCCCGAGGACGACTCCCCGGAGCTCAAGTACATGCACCTGCAGCGCGAGCGCCTCGGCGGCTACCTGCCGAGCCGGCGCAACGACTTCGAGGCGCTGCCTATTCCGGCCCTGGAAGACAAGACCTTCGCCTCCCAGATGGGCGGCTCCAAGGGTCGCGAGGTCTCCACCACCATGGCCTTCGTGCGCATCCTCAACGGCCTGGTCAAGGACAAGCAGATCGGCAAGCACGTGGTGCCGATCATCCCCGACGAGGCGCGCACCTTCGGCATGGAGGGCATGTTCCGCCAGCTCGGCATCTACACCTCGGAAGGGCAGAAGTACGAGCCGGTGGACAAGGGCCAGATCATGTTCTATCGCGAGGATCAGAAGGGCCAGATCCTCGAGGAGGGCATCACCGAGGCCGGCGCCATGTCGGCGTGGATCGCCGCGGCGACCTCCTACTCGAACAACGCCACGACGCTGCTGCCGTTCTACGTCTACTACTCGATGTTCGGCTTCCAGCGCATCGGTGACCTGGCCTGGGCCGCCGGCGACATGCAGGCCCGCGGCTTCCTGGTCGGCGGTACCGCCGGTCGCACCACCTTGAACGGCGAGGGGCTGCAGCACCAGGACGGCCACAGCCACCTGCAGGCGTCGATGATCCCGAACTGCCGCAGCTACGACCCGACCTATGCCCATGAGGTGGCGGTGATCGTCCAGGACGGCCTGAAGCGCATGTTCACCGACAAGGAGAACTGCTTCTACTACCTGACGGTGATGAACGAGAACTACGAGCAGCCGGCGCTCGAGGAAGTGCCCGCCGAGGACATCATCAAGGGCATGTACCTGCTGCGCGAGACCCAGGGCAAGAAGGGCCGCGTGCAGCTGATGGGCTGCGGCACCATCCTGCGCGAGGTCGAGGCGGCCGCCGAGATGCTCGCCGAGGAGTGGGGCGTGGGCGCCGACATCTGGAGCGTCACCAGCTTCAACGAGCTGCGTCGCGAGGCCCTGGAGATCGACCGTCAGGCCTTCATCAACCCCGAGGCCGAGGCGGTCAAGCCCCACGTCACCGCCTGCCTGGAGGGTCGCGAGGGTCCGGCCATCGTCTCCACCGACTACATGAAGCTGTTCGCCGACCAGGTCCGCGCCTGGGTGCCGACCGACTACCATGTACTCGGGACCGACGGCTACGGCCGCTCCGACACCCGCGAGAAGCTCCGTCACTTCTTCGAGGTCGACCGTCGCTTCGTCACCGTGGCCGCGCTCAAGGCGCTGGCCGACCGCGGCGAGCTGGATCGCAAGGTCGTCGGCGAGGCGCTCAAGAAGTACGGCATCGATCCGGCCAAGCCCAACCCGCTTGCGGTGTGAGGCGTCGCCCGAGCGATTCGGTGGCATGGCGGGCCCGCGGGCCCGCCCCCGTCAAGAGTTTGAAGGAGCGCGACCTTGAGTAGCGAAATCATCAAAGTTCCGGACATCGGTGGCGATACCGATGTCGAGATCATCGAGATCGCGGTGGCCGAGGGCGATGTCATCGCCCCCGAGGACACCCTGATCACGCTGGAATCCGACAAGGCCAGCATGGACGTGCCGGCGCCCAAGGGCGGCAAGGTGCTGAAGGTCCTGGTCAAGGAGGGCGATACCGTCTCCGAGGGCGACGACATCGTCGAGATCGAGGCCGAGGGTGGCGGCGACGCCGACGCCGGCGGCCAGGAGGAGGCCGCGCCGGCGTCCGAGCCCGAGCAGGCCGCCGAGCCGGCATCCGAGCCCGCGCCGGAAAAGCCCGCGGCCAAGAGCGGCGGCGGCAAGCAGACCGTGGAGATCAAGGTGCCCGATCTCGGCGGCTCCGCCGACGTGGAGATCATCGAGGTGGCGGTGGCCGAGGGTGACCAGGTCGACGCGGAAGACACCCTGATCACCCTGGAGTCCGACAAGGCCTCCATGGATGTGCCTAGCCCCCAGGCCGGCAAGATCGTCAGCCTGACCGTCAAGGAGGGCGACACCGTCTCCGAGGGCGACGTCATCGGCACCATGGAGGTCGAGGACGCGGGTACCGGCGAGGGCGGCGGTGAGGCCGCGCCCGCCGAGTCGGCGCCGGCCCAGAGCGCCCCGCAGGACGAGGCCCCGGCCGAGGAAGGGAGTGCCGGCGGCGGCGAGCCGGAGCGCAAGGAGGTCCGCGTGCCGGACCTCTCCGGTTCCGCCGACGTGCCGATCATCGAGATCGCCGCCAGCGTCGGCGACGAGGTCGACGAGGAGGATCCGCTGATCACCCTGGAGTCCGACAAGGCCTCCATGGACGTGCCCAGCCCCTACAAGGGCAAGCTCCTCGAGCTGACCGTCAAGGAGGGGGATACCGTCTCCGAGGGCGACCTGATCGGCTATATCGAGGTGGCCGGTGCCAAGCCCGCCGCCAAGCCGGCGGCGAAGGCGCCCGAGCAGAAGGCGGAGAAGCCGCCGCAGAAGGCCGAGGCGCCGGCCGCCAAGGCCTCCGGCACCCCCGCCGGCTCGCCGAGCCCCGAGGCACAGATGGCCGCCCACAAGCCGCGTGACGGCAAGCTGGTGCACGCCGGTCCGGCGGTGCGCATGCTGGCCCGCGAGCTGGGCGTCGACCTGGGGCTGGTCAAGCCCAGCGGTCCCAAGGAGCGCGTGCTCAAGGAGGACGTCCACGCCTACGTCAAGCAGGTGATGAACGGACAGGCCCAGGCGCCCGCCGCGGCGGCACCGGCCGCCGCCGGCGGCGGTGGCATTCCCCCGATCCCGGACCAGGACTTCAGCCAGTTCGGCGAGGTGGAAGAGAAGCCGATGGGCCGCCTGATGAAGATGGGCGCCACCAACCTGCACCGCAGCTGGGTCAACCTGCCCCACGTCACGCAGTTCGACGAGGCGGACATCAGCGAGCTGGAGGCCTTCCGCAAGTCGATGAAGGCCGAGGCCGAGGCGCAGGGCGCCAAGCTCACGCCGCTGCCCTTCCTGATCAAGGCCTGCGCCTTCGCGCTGAGGAAGTACCCGCAGTTCAACGTCAGCCTGAAGAGCGACGGCGAGACCGTGGTGCACAAGAAGTACGTGCACATCGGCATCGCCGTGGACACCCCGGACGGCCTGATGGTGCCGGTGATCCGCAACGCCGACCAGAAGTCGCTGATCGAGCTGGCCAAGGAGTCGGTGGAGCTGGCCGGCAAGGCGCAGTCGAAGAAGCTCAAGCGCGACGAGATGACCGGCGGCTGCTTCACCATCTCGAGCCTGGGCTCCATCGGCGGCACCGCCTTCACGCCGATCGTCAACGCCCCGGAGGTCGCCATCCTCGGCATCTCCAAGGCGCAGATGAAGCCGGTATGGGACGGCGCGGCCTTCCAGCCGCGGCTGATGATGCCGCTGTGCCTCTCCTACGACCACCGGGCGGTCAACGGCGCCGACGCCGCGCGCTTCACCGCCTTCCTGGGTCAGGTGCTGACGGATATTCGCCGCCTGCTCCTGTAAGGCAGGCGGCGATCCTAGCCCTCGACCCACGCAACGGCGCCGCAAGGCGCCGTTGCCGTTTCCGGGGCCCCGTGCGCGTGGGCGACCAAAGTGCTATTCACCCGCAGAAGCCTGATGCCACACCCTTTTTTCCTGTTCTGGCAGGATGAATCGGGGCGCTTCGCTTGTCTGGGCCCGGCGGCGCGGTTATCGTTCGCTTCTTACTTTTTTCACCTATCCGCGATACACACTTCCAAGGAGCAGTCAGATGCGTTTGATCCTTTTGGGCGCCCCGGGTGCCGGCAAGGGCACCCAGGCCCAGTTCATCTGCGAACGATTCAACATTCCACAGATCTCCACCGGCGACATGCTGCGCGCCGCGGTGAAGGAGGGCAGCGAGCTGGGGCTCAAGGTCAAGGAGATCATGAACAGCGGCGGCCTGGTGTCCGACGACATCATCATCGCCCTGGTCAAGGAGCGCATCGGCCAGCCCGACTGCGCCAACGGCTTCCTGTTCGACGGCTTCCCGCGCACCATCCCGCAGGCCCAGGCCATGCGCGATGCCGAGGTGAAGATCGATCACGTGCTGGAGATCGCCGTCGATGACGAGGAGATCGTCAAGCGCCTGGCCGGCCGCCGCGTCCACCCGGGTTCCGGTCGCGTCTACCACCTCGAGTACCAGCCGCCGAAGGAAGAGGGCAAGGACGACGTCACCGGCGAGGCGCTGATCCAGCGCGACGACGACCGCGAGTCCACGGTGCGCAACCGCCTGGCGGTCTACCACGAGCAGACCGCGCCGCTGGTCGACTACTACCAGCAGTGGGCCAAGGAGGAGCCCGAGGCGGCCCCGGCCTACCATCGCGTCGAGGGCGTGGGCAGCATCGATGACATCACCGGTCAGGTGATCGAGGCCCTCGAGGGCTGAGCCTCACGCCCCGCACCCCCGTGCACCTCACGCCGCCGAAGGCCCGCATTCGCGGGCCTTCGTCGTTGGCGGCGGCACGCGTATAATGCCGCGACACTTCCGCCACGACGTGATGTCCCATGCCGATCCTGCTGGCCCTGGACGCTTCCTCGAGCGCCTGTTCCGCCGCCCTGCTGCGCCGTCGCGACGGCCACGCCGACGAACTGATCTCCCGCTTCGCCCTGACCCCGCG